>NZ_DASYHS010000018.1:0-19068 GCF_035998295.1 Arenibaculum sp.
GTCGGGCGCCGATACGCCGACCAGTGCGGCGTATCGGCGCAACGTGCGGCCGGGCTCGCGGCCGACGGCGATGACGCGGTCGGCGACCGAGAGCGCGCGGCGCGCGAGGTGCTCCGGCTCGACCGTGATCATGAACAGGCCCTTCACGTCCCCGCCGAGCGCGTCGGCCGCCGGGCCGCCCTCGCATGGCAGCATGTGGTGCGCCTCGTCGACGACGAGCCAATGCGGCCGGCCGGTACGGCTGCGCAGGCCGTGGAACTCTGCCAACAGCCCCGCCAGGAACGCCGGCCGGTCCGCCGCCGGGATCCCGAGCAGGTCGAGCGCCACGCTGCGCCCCGGGTCCTCCAGGGCCGTCATCGCCTCGGGCAGGCTCGGCGGCCGGGTCGCGTCGCCGAGGCGCAGCAGCCCGGGCATCTGCTCGTAGTCCCCCTCCGGGTCGAGCACACAGACCTGGTGGCCGAGATCCAGGAGCCCTTCGATGACCGCGGTCGTCATGTTGGTCTTGCCGCCGCCGGACGTGCCGGTGATCAGCACGTCGTGCCGCAGCGGCGGCAGGTACACCGGCTCCCTTCCCTCCCGGTCCAGCCGCTCCCCGAGCAGGACCCGGTGGCGCCGGAGCGCGGGGTCGAGCGAGGCGAGGTCGTCGTCGAGCATGCGCTCGACCAGTTCGAGGACGCCCTCGCCGCGCGCCGCCCCGGTCACGAGGTCGACCTCCTCCTTCAGGCTGTCCAGCGCGTTGGCGACCGCGACCGAGCAGCCGCACCGCATCAGGAAGGCGTGGTCGTTCTCCGCGTCGCCGACGCCGACGACGTTGTGCGGCGCCAAGCCCAGGTCGCTCAGCGCGCGCTCCAGCCCGACCGCCTTGTTGATGCCCGACGGCAGCACCATCACGGCGTCCTTGTTGAAGATGATGTGGTGCTCCAGCCCCATGTCGCGGATCGCCTCGAGCACGGTGTCCTCGTGGGGGCGCCAGGTCGCGACGACGACCCGGCCGACGGAGATGCGCGGCACGCCGCGCTCGCGCAGCCGTTCGACGAAGGCCGGCGGCGGCGGCGGCCCGAGTTCCACCGTCTCGCGGGTGTCCGGACGGTAGAGCAGGCCGCCGTTCTCCAGGACCAGGCGGTCGAACCGGTCGAGTTCGGGGAACACCCGCTGGAGATCGTCGAGTTCGCGCCCCGTCACCAGGATCAGCTTGCGCCCGGCCAGGCGCAGCCGCTCCATCGCCGCCAGCGTGGCCTCCGGTACCCGCCCGTCCCGGGCGAGCGTGCCGTCGAAGTCGGTCGCGAGCGCGACGTAGTGCATGGCCTTCCCCCGATACCTGCTCCTGCCCCGCCTACGACAGGGTGGATCGGGGAAAGTTGCGCGGAGAGCGTTGCCGCCGGCGCCCGCCGAATCCGTTGCCCGGGGGCCTCGTCCATTCCGGCCGTCTGAGCCCTTGCCATCGGGACACCAAGTGCCATCTTGACGGCAAGGCAGCGAATGACTATCCTTCGCTGCGAAGGAGGGCACCCATGGCCGAACCCCAGCTTTCCGTCCGCAGCGCCAAGGCGCGCGATCTCGCCCACCGTCTAGCGCGACGCGAGAATCGCTCGATCGCCGACATCGTCGAGCGGGCGCTGGAAGCCTACGAGATCCGCGAGACGGGACGTGAGCCGGCATCGGCCTTCTATGCACGACTGTCTGCTAATTCAGGAACCGAGATCGATCTCGAGGCCGTCATCCGCGACTCGCGCCGCCCCCATCCGGGACCGGAGCTTTGATCTTCCTCGACACCAACGTCGTGTCGGAGACCTTGCGGAAATCGCCGGACGAGGCGGTGATCGCCTGGCTCGTCCGGCATGACGCCGAACTGGCCCTGCCGACCGTGACGATCGCCGAGATCGCCTTCGGTATCGCGAAGATCCGACCTGATCAGCGCGCCGCGCGGCTGGAGCAAGGGCTTGCCGATTGGCGGCGTCGCTTCGCGGACAGGATCTTCGGGCTGACCGAGGAGGCGGCGCTGGCCTATGGCGACATCATGGGAGACGCGTCCCGACGGGGGCTTTGCATGTCCGCGCCCGACGGCATGATCGCGGCCATCGCACGGGTCAACGGAGGGCGGCTCGCCACCCGCAATCTGGCGGATTTCGGCGCAACCGGCATCGAGCTGATCTCCCCGTGGGACTTCTGACCGGTACGGGGAGGAGCCCGCGCCGGTTACGTCGTTCCCTCACAAGTCCGTGCGAACCTCCCACAGCTCCGGGAAGAGCTGCACGTCCAGCATGCGGCGCAGGTAGCTGACCCCCGCGGTGCCGCCGGTCCCGGTCTTGAAGCCGATCACCCGCTCGACCGTGGTGACGTGGCGGAAGCGCCACTGGCGGAACGTGTCCTCCAGGTCGACCAGCTCCTCGGCCAGCTCGTACAGGCTCCAGTGGGTCTGCGGCGCGCGGTAGACGGCGAGCCAGGCGGCCCGCACGCTCGGGTCGGACCGGTAGGGCTGCGACCAGTCCCGCGACAGCCGGCCGGGGTCGATCGCGAAGCCGGCGCGCGCCAGCGCCGCGATCGCCTCGTCGTAGAGGCTGGGGGCGTTGAGCGCCGCCTCCAGCGGGCCGTGCAGGTCGTCGCGGTGGCTGTGGGGCGCCAGCATCCCCGGGTTCTTGTTGCCGAGCAGGAACTCGATCGTCCGGTACTGGTAGCTCTGGAACCCCGATGAGCGGCCGAGGAAAGGACGGAACGTGGTGTATTCGGACGGCGTCAGCGTCGAGAGCACGTCCCAGGCCTGGATCAGCTGCGCCATCACCCGCGAGACCCGGGCCAGCATCTTGAAGGCCGGGCCGAAGTCGTCCCCGCGGATCTGCGCCATCGCGCCGCGCAGCTCGTGCAGCGCCAGCTTCATCCACAGTTCGGATGTCTGGTGCTGGATGATGAACAGCATCTCGTCGTGATGGGGCGACAGCGGGCGCTGGACCGCCAACAGCTCGTCCAGCGCCAGATAGTCGCCGTAGCTCATCTCCGACGCGAAGTCGGTGTGCGCCTGCGGCGCGGCTGCACCGGTGTGCGCCTGCGGCGCGGCTGTACCGGTATGCGCCTGCGGCGCGTCTTCGCGGTCGCGGGTCATGGCGGCCTCCTCAGGTCACGGCGGCGCGGCGAAGGAACTCCGGACGGTCCCAGGCCCGCGTCTCCAGGATGTCACGCAGATGCGCGACCGCGTCCCACAAATCGACGTGGCGCACGTAGAGCGGGGCGAAGCCGAAGCGCATCACGTCGGGCCGGCGGAAATCCCCGATCATCCCGCGGTGGATCAGCGCCTGCATCACCGCGTAGCCCTCGGGATGGCGGACCGAGACCTGGTTGCCGCAGGCCTGCGGGTCCTCGGGGCCGAAGAAGGACAGGCCGAAACCCGCGCATTCGGCGGCGACCAGGCGCCGGAAGGTCCCGGTCAGGCTGACCGCCTTGGCGCGCATCAGGCCCATGTCGGCGGCCAGCAGCTCGTCCACCCCGACCTCCAGCGCCGCGAGCGAGAGCACGGGCGGCGTCCCGCACAGCGCCCGGCGGATGTCGGGCGCCGGCTCGTAGCGCTGCTCGAAAGCGAAGGGGGCGGCATGGCCCATCCAGCCGGCGAGCGGCTGGCGGAACGAGGCCTGGTGCCGCTCGGCGACGTAGATGAAGGCCGGCGCCCCCGGCCCGCCGTTCAGGTACTTGTAGCCGCAGCCGACCGCGAGGTCGGCGCCGGTACGGTCCAGCTCGACCGGCAGCACGCCGGCGCTGTGCGCGAGGTCCCACAGCATCAGGGCGCCGGCGTCGCGGGCGCGGCGGTTCAGCGCCTCCATGTCGTGGATCGCGCCGGTGCGGTAGTCGACATGGGTCAGCATCGCGACCGCGACGTCGCCGTCGATCGCCTCGCCCACCGCGCCCGAATCGACCAGACGCAGCTCGACCGTGCCGCCGAGCAGCTCCGACAGGCCCTGGGCCATGTAGAGGTCGGTCGGGAAGGCCTCGCGCTCGGCCACGACGACGCGGCGGCCGGGCCGCATGCCCAGCGCCGCGGCCAGCGCCTTGAACAGGTTGACCGAGGTCGAATCGGCGACGACCATCTGGCCCGGCGCCGCCCCGACCAGCCGGCCGATCTTGTCGCCGACGCGCCGAGGCAGGTCGATCCAGCCGGCGGCGTTCCAGCTCCGGATCAGGCCGCGGCCCCATTCCTCGCGCACCACCTGCTCGACGCGGCCCGGCGCCGCCTTGGGCAGCGGCCCGAGCGAATTGCCGTCGAGGTAGATCACGCCCTCCGGGAGCTCGAACCGGCCGCGCCGGTCGGCCAGCGGGTCGGCGGCGTCGAGCCGCGCGCAGTCCTCGCGGCCGGTCATCGCGCCAGCTCCCGCAGCACGGCGCGGACCGGGGCCGCGTCCAGGTCGGCCAGCTTGAGCGGCAGGGCGATCAGCTCGTAGTCGCCGGCGGCGACCTCGTCGAGGACGAGGCCCTCCAGAACCGCCATCTCGTTGGCGCGCAGGCGCGCATGGGCATCCATGGTCTTGCTTTCCTGGGGGTCGATCGAGGGGGTGTCGATGCCGACGAGGCGGCAGCCCCGCGCGGCGAGCAGGTCGATCGCGTCGGGATGGATCGCGGCGAAGCCCGGGTCCCAGCGGTCGACGGGGGCGCGGGCGTAGGTCTTCAGGATCACGCGCTCCGGCCGGTCGTCGAGGTAGGGAGCCAGCAGACCCGCGGTCACCAGCGGCCCGCACCCGGTCGCGTCGACGACGCGGCACGGCCCGAGATAGACGTCGAGGTCGAGCGCGCCCGCCGCCCGGCCGCCGGCGTCGTAGTGCAGCGGCGCGTCCGCATGCGCGCCGGTATGCGTCGACAGCGTGATGCGCGAGACGTTGACGGGGCAGCCCGGTCCGATCGCCCAGGTCCGCTCCTCCCGGTACTCGGTGTCGCCCGGCCAGACCGGTATCCCCGGCCTCAACGCCGGGCTCACGTCCCACAGCCGGGGCCTGCTCGTGCCCATGCGCCTCCCCTTCCCTCCTGCCCGCCGGAAAAACCGCCTTGCCCGTCCGCCGGTGAAGTTTTAAGCTTAAAATATCTGGGCCTCGTCAGGAAGGACAAATCGCGTGGAGAACGGCGGGACGCAAACCGGCGGGAACGCGCCGCTCGCGGGCCGGCACGCGCTGGTCACCGGAGCCGCGCGCGGCATCGGCGCCGCCATCGCCCGCCGGCTCGCGACCGACGGCGCGCGGCTGACGCTGCTCGGCCGCGACGCGGGCGCGCTGTCGGACCTGGCGGGGGAGACCGGCGCCGCCATCGTGACCGCCGACGTCACCGACGACGAGGCGGTCGCGGCCGCGTTCGCGGCGGCGGGCCCGGTCGACATCCTGGTCAACAATGCCGGCATGGCGCGGACGGCGCCGTTCCGGCGCCTCGACCGGGAGCATTGGGACGCGATGCTGGCCGTCAACCTGACCGGCGTCTACACCTGCATCCGCGCGGCGCTGCCCGCCATGACCGAGCGCGGCTGGGGCCGCGTCGTCAACGTGGCCAGCACGGCCGGCCTCAAGGGCTATCCATATGTCGCGGCCTATGTCGCGGCCAAGCACGGCGTGGTCGGCCTGACCCGGGCGCTGGCGCTGGAGACGGCGCGCGCGGGCATCACCGTGAACGCGGTCTGTCCCGGCTACACCGACACGGAGCTGGTCCACAAGGCGCTCGAGACGATCCAGGCGCGCACCGGCCGCAGCCGCGACGACGCGCTGCAGGAGCTGACCCGCGCCAACCCGCAGGGCCGGCTGGTCCGCCCGGAGGAGGTCGCGGACGCGGTCGCCTGGCTGTGCGGGCCGGCGGCGGCGAGCGTCACGGGCCAGGCGGTCGCGATCGACGGCGGGGAGCTGGCGTGATGGACGAGGGGGCGGTCCCGCTCGACTACGAGACGGCGGCGAGCGGCACCCACGAGCCGGAGCTGCGCCTGTGGCTGCGCCTGCTGACCTGCACGCTGATGATCGAGAACGAGGTGCGCTCGCGCCTGCGCGAGGCGTTCGACGTCACCCTGCCCCGCTTCGACCTGATGGCCCAGCTCGACAAGGCGCCCGACGGCCTGACCATGGGCGAGCTGTCGCGCCGCCTGATGGTGTCCAACGGCAACGTCACCGGCATCGCCGACCGGCTGGTCGCCGAGGGGCTGGTGGCGCGCGAGCCGTCGCCGACCGACCGGCGCACGGCCTTCGTCCGCCTGACGCCGGAGGGGCGCAAGGCGTTCCGGGCGATGGCGCGCCGCCACGAGGCCTGGATCGCGGACTTCTTCGAGGGCCTGTCGGCGGACGAGACGCGCGAGTTGATGCGGCTGCTGGGCAAAGCAAAACAATCCGTGCGCGGAAGCATGGGGAGGGAGCGACGTTGAAGACGAGAAGCATGGCCGACTACGAGGCCCGCCATTTCCTGTGGCAGGTCGAGGGGAAGGTCGCGACGGTCACGCTGAACCGGCCGGAGAAGAAGAACCCGCTGACTTTCGAGTCCTATGCCGAACTGCGCGACCTGTTCCAGGCGCTGGCGCACGACGCGGACATCAAGACGGTGGTCGTCACCGGGGCCGGCGGCAATTTCTGCTCCGGCGGCGACGTGTTCGAGATCATCGGGCCGCTGACCGAGATGAGCATGCCGGACCTGCTGCGCTTCACGCGCATGACCGGCGACCTCGTCAAGGCGATGCGCGCCTGCCCGCAGCCGATCGTCGCCGCGATCGACGGGGTGTGCGCCGGGGCCGGCGCGATCGTCGCGATGGCCTCCGACCTGCGTTACGGCACCGCGGGGAGCAAGGTCGCGTTCCTGTTCACCCGCGTCGGGCTCGCCGGCTGCGACATGGGCGCGTGCGCGATCCTGCCGCGCATCGTCGGCCAGGGCCGCGCGGCCGAACTGCTGTACACCGGCCGCTCGATGGACGGCGCCGAGGCCGAGCGCTGGGGCTTCTACAACCGCCTGTGCCCGCCGGACGAGGTGCTGGCGGAAGCGACGGCCATGGCCCGCCGGCTGGCCGACGGGCCGACCTTCGCCCATGCCATGACCAAGCGCATGCTGCACGAGGAATGGGCCATGGGCGTCGACGAGGCGATCGAGGCCGAGGCGCGGGCACAGGCCGTGTGCATGGCGACGAACGACTTCCGCCGCGCCTTCGACGCCTTCGCCGCCAAGCGCTCCCCCGTGTTCGAGGGCGACTGATGCCGGACCGCAGCTTCCTGTCCTGGCCGTTCCTCGACGACGCGCACCGGGACCTCGCCGGCGAGATCGAGAGCTGGGCCGCGGCCGAGCTGGCGCCGCTCGCGCATGGGGCCGAGCGCGACCTCGACGGCACCTGCCGCACGCTGGTGCGCCGCCTGGGCGAGGACGGCTGGCTGCGCCGGGTCGTCCCGGCGTCCCACGGCGGCGCGGCGGAGCGCCTGGACGTGCGCTCGCTGTGCCTGATCCGCGAGACGCTCGCCCGTCATCTCGGCCTCGCCGACTTCTCCTTCGCGATGCAGGGCCTGGGCAGCGCGCCGATCAGCCTGTTCGGCGGCCGGGACCTGAAGGACCGCTACCTGCCGGGCGTGCGCGACGGGCGCGCCATCGCCGCCTTCGCCCTGTCGGAGCCCGACGCCGGCTCCGACGTCGCCGCCACCGCGACGACGGCGATCCGGGACGGCGGCGACTGGGTGCTCGACGGCGCCAAGACCTGGATCTCCAACGGCGGCATCGCCGACCATTACGTCGTCTTCGCGCGCACCGGCGAGGCCCCGGGCGCCAAGGGCCTGTCGGCCTTCGTCGTGGATGCCGACGCGCCGGGGCTGGAGATCGCGGAGCGGATCGAGGTGACCGCCCCCCACCCGCTCGCGACCTTGCGCTTCGCGGGCTGCCGGGTGCCGGGCGACCGGCTGATCGGGCGCCCGGGCGAGGGCTTCAGGATCGCGATGGCGACCTTGGACGTGTTCCGCTCGACCGTCGGGGCGGCGGCGCTGGGCTTCGCGCGCCGGGCGCTCGACGAGGCGCTGACGCGCGCGGCCTCGCGCAGGATCTTCGGCGCCACGCTCGCCGACCTGCAGCTCGTCCAGGCCAAGCTCGCCGACATGGCGGTCGAGGTCGACGCGGCGGCGCTGCTGGTCTACCGGGCCGCCTGGACCAAGGACGGCGGGGCCGAGCGGGTGACCCGGGAAGCCAGCATGGCGAAGCTGTACGCGACGGAGGCGGCGCAGCGCGTCATCGACGCCGCGGTGCAGATCTTCGGCGGGCTCGGCGTGACGCGCGGCGTGCCGGTCGAGGAGCTGTACAGGGAAATCCGGCCGCTGCGCATCTACGAGGGCGCCTCGGAGGTGCAGAAGATCGTGATCGCGCGCCAGACCCTGGCCGCGCACGCCGGCGACGGAGAGCGCACGAAGGCCTGAGGGGCGGCGCCGGGGTGCGGCGCCGGAACACGAGAGGGAGATTGAGGGATGTCCGCCGGTTCCGCGCATGTCGACACCTTCGCGCACGACAACCTGCCGCCGCGCGATCAATGGCCGGTCATGAACTTCGACCTGCCCGAGCTTCGGTATCCCGAGCGCCTGAACTGCGGGGTCGAGCTGCTCGACCGCATGGTCGGGCAGGGCCATGGCGACCGGCCCTGCATCATCGCGCCCGGAGGCACCTGGACCTACTCCGACCTCAAGGACCGCGCCGACCGGATCGCGCGGGTGCTGACGGAGGATCTGGGCGTGGTCCCCGGCAACCGGGTGCTGCTGCGCGCCGCCAACAACCCGATGATGGTCGCGTGCTGGTTCGCGGTCATGAAGGCGGGCGCCGTCGCGGTCCCGACCATGCCGCTGCTGCGCGCCGGCGAACTGACGGTCGTCGCCGAGAAGGCGCAGGTCACGGTCGCGCTGTGCGACGCCCGGCTGGCCGACGAGATGGAGGCGGCCCGCCGGCGGGCGCCGGTGATCGGGCGCATCGCCTATTTCAACGGCGAGGGCGGTCCGGAGAGCCTGGAGGCGCGCATGGCCGCCAAGCCGGGCGGCTTCGCGAACGTCGACACCGCGGCCGACGACATCTGCATGATCGCCTTCACCTCGGGCACCACCGGCACGCCGAAGGGCACGATGCACGTCCATCGCGACGTGCTGGCGATCTGCGACACCTTCTCGCGCCATGTCCTGAAACCGCAGCCCGACGACGTCTTCTGCGGCAGCCCGCCGCTGGCCTTCACCTTCGGGCTGGGCGGGCTGGTCACCTTCCCGCTGCGGGTCGGTGCCGCGACCCTGCTGCTGGAGAAGGCGACGCCGGACGCGCTGCTGGACGGGATCGCCGCCCACCGGGCCACGGTCTGCTTCACCGCGCCGACGGCCTACCGCGCCATGCTGGGCCTGCTGAAGGACCGCGACATCTCCAGCCTGAGGAAATGCGTCTCCGCCGGCGAGGCGCTGCCGCTGCCGACCTGGCAGGCCTTCCGCGAGGCGACCGGGATCGAGATCATCGACGGCATCGGCTCGACCGAGATGCTGCACATCTTCATCTCGGCCTCGGGCTCCGACATCCGGCCGGGTTCGACCGGCAGGCCGGTGCCGGGATACGAGGCCTGCGTGCTCGACGAGGAGGGCCGGCCCGTGCCGCCCGGCACCGTGGGCCGGCTCGCGGTGCGCGGGCCGACGGGATGCCGCTATCTCGCCGACGACCGCCAGCGCAACTACGTCCAGGGCGGCTGGAACCTGACCGGCGACGCCTACAAGATGGATGAGGACGGCTATTTCTGGTACCAGGCGCGCACCGACGACATGATCGTGTCGTCCGGCTACAACATCGCCGGTCCCGAGGTCGAGCGCGCGCTGCTGGCCCATGCCGACGTCGCGGAATGCGCGGTGATCGGCGCGCCCGACCCTGAGCGCGGGCAGATCGTGAAGGCGTTCGTCGTCCTCAAGCCCGGCGTCGAGGCCGACACCGCGAAGGCCAAGGCGCTGCAGGACTTCGTGAAGCAGGAGATCGCCCCCTACAAATACCCGCGCGCGATCGAGTTCGTCGAAGCCCTGCCCCGGACGGAGAGCGGCAAGGTGCAGCGCTTCCGGCTGCGCGAGATGGAGCGCGGGCGGCTCGAGGAAGCGAAGTGACGGACGCCGACGCGCTGCGCCGGGACCCGCCCCGGCTGCCCCCGGGCGCGTTCCGGTCGCCGGTGCGGATCCGCTTTTCGCACACGGACCCGGCGGGCATCGTCTATTTCGCGAACTACTTCGACATGTTCAATGCCGTGGTCGAGGACTGGGTCAACCAGGCCCTCGGCCTCGACTACGCCGACCTGATCCTGACGCATCGCCGCGGCCTGCCGGTCGTCCATGCCGAATGCGACTTCCTGCGGCCGAGCCGGATGGGCGAGACGATCTCGCTCGGCGTCGTGGTCGACCGGGTCGGCGGCAGCTCGATCGACATCCGCATCATTGGCGAGCACGGGGCCGGCGCGGAGGTGGAGACGCGCCTGGTCGGCCGGCTGGTGCTGGTCGTCATGTCCGTCGATACCCACCGGGCGATCCCGATCCCCGCCGACCTCCGTTCCGCCATCGACAGCTATCGGACCGCCTGCCATGGATGACGCCCTCTCTCCCGACATCGGGTTCCAGTTCCTGCAGCCGCCGGGCTGGCCGAAGCCGAGGGGCTACGCCAACGGCATCGCGGCGACCGGACGCACCGTCTTCGTCGGCGGCCAGATCGGCTGGGACGAGACCGGCACGTTCCGCGAGAAGGACCTGGCCGGCCAAACGCGCCGCACGCTCGAGAACATCGTCGCCGTGCTGCGCGAGGCCGGGGCCGGCCCCGCCAACGTCACCCGCCTGACCTGGTACGTCACCGACATCAAGGAGTACCGGGAGCGCCAGCGCGAGCTCGGCCAAGCCTACCGGGACGTAATGGGCCGGCACTACCCCACCATGGCGCTGGTCCAGGTCGTCTCCCTCGCCGAGCCGGAAGCGCTCGTCGAGATCGAGGCGACGGCAGTGGTCCCGTGATGGCCGCGGCCCCGGTGCGGATCGGCGCCGTGCTGGTCGGCCAGCCGGCGCCGTTCGGCCGGCCGGGCCAGACGAGCGCGATCGTCAAGGCCCCGGTATCGGGCCCCGCCACGGTCGGCACCGGCGGCGTCGAGGGCGACCGCCAGGCCGACCTCCGGGTCCATGGCGGCCCCGACAAGGCCGTGAACCACTATCCCTTCGACCACTACGCGACGTGGCGGGCCGAATTGGGCGGCCGGGACGACCTGCTCTCGGCCCCGGGCGCCTTCGGCGAGAACCTGTCCACGACCGGGCTGACCGAGGCCGATGTCTGCATCGGCGATACCTGGCGCGCCGGGACCGCATTACTCCAGGTGTCGCAGACGCGCCAGCCCTGCTGGAAGCTGAACCAGCGCTTCCAACTCCAGGACATGGCGGCGCGGGTGCAGCAGACCGGCCGCACCGGCTGGTACTGGCGCGTGCTGGAGCCCGGGACGGTGCAGGCCGGCGACGCGCTGACGCTGGCGGAGCGCGCCTGGCCGGACTGGCCGCTTGCCCGCCTGCTGCGCGTGTTCTACGTCGACGTGCTCGACCGGGACGCGCTGCGCGAGTTGGCCACCCTGCCCTGCGTGCCGGCGTCGTGGCGCGGCCGCGCCGAGCAGCGCCTCGCGCGCGGCGAGGTCGAGGATTGGGGGCCGCGCCTCGGCGGCGGCGCGACCCGCCTGTAGGCGCCTATCACGCGCCGCGCTCGCGCCGGTAGTGAAGGATCACCGCACCGGTGTCGAGCGGCTTCGCCTCGATCAGCGCCAGCGGCACCCGGGGCCGCCCTTCCTCGAACAGGCGCTTGCCGGCGCCGAACAGCTCCGGCGTCACCATCAGCCGGTACTCGTCGACGAGGTCGAGCGCGACCAGGCTGTTGGCGAGCCCGGCGCCGCCGAACGAGTACAGGTCGCCCGACGCCGTCTCCTTCAGCCGCCCGACCGCGCCCGCGACGTCGTCGCGCACCAGGGTCGCGTTCCAGCCGGGATCGCCGTCGAGCGTGCGCGAGAATACCGTCTTCGGCAGGCGGTTCATCGTCCCGGCATAGGCGATGCCCGCCGCGGGGCTGTCCGGGTCGGTGTCGGCGGCGCTCCAGAACCCCTTGTTGAACAGGAAGTTCGTCCGCCCGTACAGCAGGTGGCCCGCGCGCTCCAGCGCGTAGCCGGACCAGTGCCGCTCCAGGTCGTCCGACCACGCCGGCGGCACGAACGTGCCGCCCGGCATCTCGATGTAGCCGTCGAGGCTCGTGAACATCGACAGGACCAGCTTAGCCATCTCAATCTCCATACCAGTTGGTAATTGCAACTGGTATGGTTTAGCTGAACCGTCTCAGTTCTGCAAGTGGAAAACGACGGCACCTTGCCCGGGGCGCACGGCCATGGCAGGGTGCCCCGGACAACAGGGAGAGGCGACCCGCGATGACGTCCGAGGCGGCCAAGCCGGCAGCGGCCCTCGCCGGCCAGTTCCTGCGCTTCGGCATCGTCGGGACGGTCGGGTTCCTGGTCGACGGCGCGATCCTGGTGCTGTCGATGGCGCTTCTCGGCACCGGCCCTTATCTCGGCCGCGTCGTCTCCTATCTGGGCGCCGCGACGGCGACCTGGGCGCTCAACCGCACCTTCACGTTCCGCGGGCGCCACCATGGGCCGGCGCACCATCAATGGGCGCGCTTCATCGCCGTCAACGCGGTCGGCGGGGCGGTCAACTACGCCACATATGCCGTGCTGGTCATGGTCTCGGCCACAGTGGCCGCCCATCCCGTTCTCGGCGTCGCCGCCGGTTCGATCGCCGGCCTAGCCTTCAACTTCACGGGCTCGCGCCTGCTCGTCTTCCGCCGGGCATGAAGTTTTGTTGAACAATCTCCATCATCCGTTCAACGACGGGAGGGAGGAATGGCAACTCGCGGAACCCCGGAGGCGCGGAGCATTGCGGCCGACGTCACGGCGCAACGGCGCGTGCTCGTACTCGACGCCGCGCGTGCGGAGGGATTGGTCGGCGACGACAAGGACACGCACATCAGCGGCCGCGTGCGCCGCCACCTGGTGGAAGCGGCCAAGCGCCGCTCCGGCATCGACTCCGATACCGGCCTGATCGAATACGCGCTCGCCCGCGTCGCGCTGGAGGACGATTTCGGCGACCGTCTGGTCGCGCGCAAGGGGACGATCCCGCCGGACATCGATCTTGGCATTTGACCTCGGCCACGCGCTGCGGCGCCTGCGTGCACAACGCGCAGGGCCACCGCCCGTACGGCGGCACGATGCCGAACTGCCCTTTGTCGAGAAGGCCGCTGCCGTCGGTCCTCCCCTGCTGCTCGACACCTGCGTCTACCTGGACGTTCTCCAGGGCCGGTCGCCCGATGCCCTGGACCGGCTGCTGGGCACGCGTGTCAGCTATCACAGCGCCGTCTGCGTCGCGGAGTTGACCCACGCTTTCGGCCTGCTCGATCCCGCCCACCCGGGAACGCGCGCCGTGCTGGCGCAGCTTTCGGCGACCGTCGGGGACATTCCGGCCCGGCGGATCGTCGTCCCCGACGCCGATGCCTGGGGCACGGCGGGCGCGCTTGCGGGCATGCTGTTCCGCCTCGGCGGCTTCCAGGCCGGACAGGAGAAGACCTGCCTGAACGACGCCCTGATCCACCTGCAGGCGCGCAAGGCCGGCCTGATGCTGGTCACCCGCAACCTGCGCGACTTCGACCTGCTCGACCAGCTCCTGCCGGGCGGGCGCCTCCTGTTCTACCGCAGCGCCTGAACCGCCCATTACTCCTCGTCCTCCTCCCATTCCGGATACTGCTCCGGAGCGGACCCGGCCTTGGCCAGAACCTTGGGATAGCGCGCGCCAGGGATCTTGGCACCCGACCCGATCATCTCGACCCGGAACAGCCACTCGTCGCCGTAGTCGAACAGGAAAACGAGGGTGTGCCCGATCGCCGGGAACGCCGCGGCCACCCGGGTCTTCCTGACGCTCTCGGCGTCGCCCGCCTCGCCCATGTCGGCGAAAAGCTCGTATTTCGGCCGGGCCTCCCTCAGCGTCTCGTCGGTCAGGCCGGAGTAGAAGCCGAAGGCGTGGTCGAAATCGAAGTCGAAGGCGCGCACGATGCCCTTCGCCAGATCGTACAGCGACTTGCCGTCGTCGATCTCGATGTCCCGGTGGACGGACGGATCGTCCCACAGCGCCACTCGGAAGATATGCGTGCCGGCCGTTGCCATTCGGCTCTTCTCCGCCGGCCGGCCGCTTCGCCGAAGGGGATCACTCATAGCTGAGGGCCCCCATCAGACCCGTGTCGATGGCCATCCGGTAGACCGTGACGGCGAATCGCGGATCGTCGGCAAGCGCCTCGGGATCGTTTGGGAGAGGCAAACCGGTGAGATAGTCGAGCAGATCCTCCAGCCCCTCCTGATCGAGCGACACGACGACGCCGCAGGTGATGGCGAACGCATCCGGTCTGGCGAGACGCATGGCGAGCACGGCCCCCTCGGGGGCGGTTCTCTCCAGGCTCTCGTCCACCAGCCAGACCTCGCCGCCGCACAGAACGTCTTCCACCACGAGGCCGGCCGTCTCATGCGGGCCTTTGACCCGAAACACGGAGAACCACGCCCGGACCAGGACGAGGGCCATGCCCGTCTCGTCTCCGGGAAACCCGGCACGGGATCTGGCGTAGCGCTCGATGGCACGCGAGCGGCCCGGCCTGGCCGTGTAGAGAGCCAGGTCGAACACCGACGCCATCTCCTTCTCGGTCTCGGCCACCAGCATTTTGCCGTGGGCGAGGCCGAGCCGCTTTGCCGCCTCCAGCAGACCGGCACGCGAGATGTTGGCCATCGCCGCCTCCTGCACCGCGGCGCAGACGGCACGATGTCGCTGATAGCGAGCCAGAACCTCCCCGCGCGTCATGTCGGCTTCTCCATGCTTCATGCCGTCCGCCCCGGCACCTGCACCAGCTTCACAAACCGTGGTCGCGCGCACAACCGGAACCGTCGGCCGGCCCGCGGCCAAATGCGATGGCCGTACCACCCCTGGCAAAACCGTTCCCGAGATGATATTTTAAGCCTAAAATATCTTGGCGCCCGCATCGGGCCTGCAGACGGGAGACGGTACGGCATGAAGATCGTGTGCATCGGCGGCGGCCCGGCCGGGCTCTACTTCGCGATCCTGATGAAGAAGGCGGACCAGCGCCACGACATCACGGTGTACGAGCGCAACCGCCCCTACGACACGTTCGGCTGGGGCGTCGTGTTCTCGGACGAGACGCTGCGCAACCTCGACGGCGCCGACGAGAAGTCGAAGAAGCAGATCCTCGACAGCTTCGCGCATTGGGACGACATCGACATCCACTTCAAGGGCCGGGTCATCACCTCGGGCGGCCACGGCTTCTGCGGCATCGCGCGCAAGAAGCTGCTGAACATCCTCCAGGAGCGGGCCGAGGAGCTGGGCGTCAAGCTGGTGTTCGAGACCGAGGTCGAGGGGCCGCAGCAGTTCCCCGACGCCGACCTGATCGTCGCCGCCGACGGCATCAACAGCCGCGTGCGCACCATGTACGCCGACCACTTCAAGCCGGACATCGACCGGCGCAAGTGCAAGTTCGTCTGGCTCGGCACCAAGAAGGTGTTCGAGGCGTTCACCTTCGCCTTCGAGGAGACGGAATGGGGCTGGTTCCAGGCGCACGCCTACCGCTTCGACCAGGACACATCGACCTTCATCGTCGAGGCCCGGGAGGAGACCTGGCGCGCGGCCGGCCTGGAGCAGGCCGACACCCAGGCCACGATCGACTTCTGCGAGCGCCTGTTCGGCCGCTATCTCGACGGCCACGGGCTGATGGCCAACAGCCGGCACCTGCGCGGCTCGGAGTGGATCAACTTCCCGCGCATCGGCAACGAGACCTGGGTCAAGGACAACGTCGTGCTGATGGGCGACGCCGCCCATTCCGCCCATTTCTCGATCGGCTCGGGCACCAAGCTGGCGCTCGAGGACGCGATCGCGCTGGCGCGCAAGTTCGGGGAGTTCGGCGACGACGTGCCGGCGGCGCTGAAGGCTTACGAGGACGAGCGCAAGATCGAGGTGCTGAAGATCCAGTCGGCGGCGCGCAACTCGACGGAGTGGTTCGAGAACGTCGCGCGCTACGTCCATCTCGATCCCGAGCAGTTCGCCTATTCGCTGCTGACCCGCAGCCAGCGCATCAGCCATGAGAACCTGCGCCTGCGCGACCGCACCTGGCTGGAAGACATGGAGAAGTGGCTGGCGACCCGGGCGACCGGCCGCCCGCAGCAGGTGCCGGTGCCGCCGATGTTCACGCCGTTCAGGCTGCGCGGGCTGGAGCTCGCCAACCGGGTCGTCGTCTCGCCCATGGCGATGTACAGCGCGGTCGACGGCGTGCCGGCGGACTTCCACCTCGTCCATCTGGGATCGCGCGCCCAGGGCGGCGCCGGCCTCGTCTACACCGAGATGACCTGCGTGTCGCCCGAGGGCCGCATCACCCCCGGCTGCGCCGGCATGTACGAGCGCCGGCACGTCGAGGGCTGGAAGCGCATCACCGACTTCGTCCACGCTCATTCGGAAGCGAAGATCTGCCTCCAGCTCGGCCATTCCGGGCCGAAGGGGTCCACGAAGCTCGGCTGGGAGGGCTACGACGAGCCGCTGGAGAGCGGCAACTGGGAGGTGATCGCCCCCTCCCCCGTGCCGTGGGGCCCGCGCAACCAGGTCCCGCGCGAGATGACGCGGGCCGACATGGAGGCGGTGGTCGCCGATTTCCGCCGCGCGACCGAGTGGGCGGTCGAGGCCGGCTTCGACATGGTCGAGCTTCATGCCGCCCACGGCTACCTGATATCGAGCTTCATCACGCCGCTGACCAACCGGCGCACGGACGAGTACGGCGGCAGCCTGGAGAACCGCCTGCGCTTCCCGCTGGAGGTGTGGGACGCGATGCGCGCCGCCTGGCCGTCCGACCGGCCGATGGCGGTCCGCATCTCGGCGACCGACTGGGTGCCCGAGGGCATCGGCGCCGAGGACGCGGTCGAGATCGCGCGCGCCTTCAAGGCGCACGGCGCGGACCTGATCGACGTCTCGGCCGGCCAGACCTCGACCCAGGCCAGGCCGGTCTACGGCCGCATGTTCCAGACGCCCTATTCGGACCGCATCCGGAACGAGGTCGGCATCGCGACGATGGCGGTCGGCAACATCTACGAGACCGACCACGCCAACTCGATCGTCGCCGCCGGCCGGGCCGATCTGTGCGCGCTCGCGCGGCCGCACCTGTCGGACCCCTACTGGACTCTGCACGCCGCGGGCCAGCTCGGCTACGAGGCCCAGCACTGGCCGAACCAGTACCTGTCGGGCCGCCAGCAGTACCTGCGCAACCTGCAGCGCGCGGCCGACATGGCGATCTCGATCTGACGGGACGCCGCACGGGCCGGTAACCGAAACGTCACCGGACCGTGCGGTTCCCCGACACATCGAGACGGTAGGGTCGCCCCCGCCAACCCGATGGGAACAGCGAGGGATCACCCATGACGAACTCCGTCGAGCCACGGCGCTGGATCAGCCGCCGGTCCTTCCTCTACGGCGGCGCCGCCGCCGGCGGCACGCTGGTCGCCGCGACCGCCCTGCCCGGCCGGCTGCTGGCCCAGGCGCCCGCGATCGTGACCGCGCCGTCGCGCCGCATCGCCATCCCCTACGGCGTCCAGGCCGGCGACCTGGACCGGGGGCGCGCCGTCGTCTGGAGCCGGGCCGACCGGCCGGCGCGGATGCTGGTCGAGGTCGCCACGACCGAGAGCTTCCGCGACGCCCGCCGGATCGAGGGGCCGATGGCGCTCGCCGATACCGACTTCACGGCGAAGCTCGACCTGACCGGCCTGCCCGAGGGGCAGACGGTGTTCTACCGCGTCACGTTCCAGGACCTCGCCGACCTGCAGAGCCGCAGCGAGCCGGTGGTCGGCCGCCTGCGCACGCCGCGCGCCGACGGAGCCGTGCGCTTCACGTGGTCGGGCGACACCGCCGGCCAGGGCTGGGGCATCAACCCCGATTTCGGCGGCATGCGCATCTACGAGACGATGCGCCGGGTCGAGCCCGACTTCTTCATCCATTCCGGCGACACGATCTATGCCGACGGCCCGATCCGCGAGACGGTCGAGATCCCAGGCGCGGCCACGTGGCGCAACCTGGTGACGCCGGCGAAATCCAAGGTCGCCGAGACGCTGGACGAGTTCCGCGGCAACCATGCCTACAACCTCCTGGACGAGAACCTGCGCCGCTTCAATGCCGAAGTGCCGATGTTCGCCCAGTGGGACGACCACGAGGTCACGAACAACTGGTACTGGGAGGAGCGGCTCGACGCGGACGAGCGCTACCGCGAGAAGTCCGTGGCGGTCCTGGCCGCCAACGGCCGGCGCGCCTTCATGGACTACATGCCCGTGCGCCAGGACCCGATCGAGCGCGATCGGCTCCATTCCAGCTTCCGCTACGGCCCGCATCTCGAGGTGTTCCGCCTGGACATGCGCAGCTACCGCGGGCCCAACACCGCCAACGACCAGGCGTCCCTGGGGCCCGACACGCGCTTCCTGGGGGATGCGCAGCTGCGCTGGCTCCGGCAGGCGCTGCTCGCCTCGAACGCGACCTGGAAAGTGATCGCGGCCGACATGCCGATCGGCGTCGTGGTCGCGGACAAGCTCCCCACCGGCCCCGGCTCCGAGGCGATCGCCCAGGGCGACGGGCCGCCGCTCGGCCGCGAGATGGAGATCGCCGACCTGCTGCGCTTCATCAAGCACGCCGGGATCCGCAACACCGTCTGGCTGACCGCCGACGTCCACTACACCGCCGCGCATTACTACGACCCGAACGCGGCGAAGTTCCAGGACTTCGAGCCGTTCTGGGAGTTCGTGTCGGGTCCGCTGAACGCGGGCACCTTCGGCCCCAACCCGCTCGACGACACCTTCGGCCCGCAGCTCGTATACGTGAAGGCGCCGCCGGAGGGGCAGGTGAACCTGCCGCCGTCCGCCGGCCTCCAGTTCTTCGGGCAGGTCGACGTCGCCGCCGACGGGGCGATGACCGTGACGCTGAAGGACATCGAAGGAAACAGCCTCTACACGAAGCGGCTGATGCCGGCGGC
>NZ_DASYHS010000046.1:0-53971 GCF_035998295.1 Arenibaculum sp.
ACGGAGGTCGGGGCCATCGACGCCGCGCTGTCCGGCAGCGAGGAGATGGAGACCTACCGCGCCTCGCTGGAGCAGGGGCATCTCGACGAGCTGCGGGCCGCGTTCCGGCCCTTCGCGCCGCCGGCGGTCGACCTGGATACGGTGATCGTGGGGGTGGTCGGCGCGGCCAACGCCCTGTCGAACGCGGCGGCGGCCGGGCAGATGTCCCGGGACGACGCCGTCGGCGCCCTGACGCGCATCTTCATCGGCGCCCTGTCCGGCTGAGCATCGTCCAAATTAGTGGACGATCGGTCCGCGGATTGCCGGCTACTCGGCCGTCGTCTCCTTGCGCATCCTTTGGCCCGGCCGCCCGGTGCGGCAGGACAAGGGAGACTGTCATGACTGCTGTTTCGGTAATCGGCCTCGGGGCCATGGGCTCCGCGCTCGCGTCGACGTTCCTCGACCGCGGCCACGCTGTCACGGTCTGGAACCGGACGCCGGTCAAGGCGGACCCGCTCGTCGCCCGGGGAGCCGTCCGCGCGCCCGCGGTCGCGGACGCGGTCGCGGCGGGCGGCCTCGTCGTCGTCTGCGTCCTCGACTACGCCGCCGCGGGCGCCGTGCTCGACGAGGCGGCAGGCGCGCTCGACGGCAGGGCGGTGGTGAACCTCACCAACGGCACTCCGGCGCAGGCGCGGGCACTGGCCCGCCGGATGGCGGACCGCGGCGCGCGCTACGTCGACGGCGGCATCATGGCGGTCCCGCCGATGATCGGCTCGCCGGAGGCGCTGCTGCTCCTGAGCGGCGACGGCGACGCCTTCGAGGCCCATCGCGGCGCCCTCTCGGGCCTCGGCGGCCTGACATGGCTGGGCGCCGACTCCGGGCACGCCTGCCTGTACGACCTCGCGCTGCTCGCCGGGATGTACGGCCTGTTCGCGGGCTTCCTCCAGGCCACGGCGATGGTCGGTTCGGAGAGGGTCGCCGCGTCCGACTTCCTGGCGCTGCTGGCGCCCTGGATCGAGGCGATGGCCGGGCTGCTGCCGGACCTCGCCCGGCAGGTCGACGACCGCGACTACGCCGCCGACGGCGGGTCGAACCTCGCGATGCAGGCGGTGGGGGTCGAGAACATCCTGCAGGCCGCCCGGGACCAGGGGGTCGGCACCGAGCTGCTGGAGCCCATGCTCTCGCTGATGCGCCGGCGGGTCGCCGACGGCTTCGGCGGCGACGACGTGCCCGGCCTCATCGAGCTGATCCGCTTCTGAGCTCCGGGCCGGCCCCGGCTACGGCCCCGGTTACGGCTGCGGCTTCACGAGGCGGTTCCGCAGGACGCCGATGCGCTCGACCTCCAGTTCGATCACGTCGCCGGGGTTCAGGAACCGTCCCAGCTCCAGGCCGCAGCCGGTTCCGACCGTGCCGGAGCCGATAACTTCGCCCGCGTGCAGCGTCTCCGAGCGGGAAATGAAGGCGAGGATGTCGTCGAACCCGTGATGCATGCTGCGCGAGTTGCCGCCGCCCCACCGCTCGCCGTTGACCCGCGCGACCATGTCGAGTGCGGGCGAGTCGCCGATCTCGTCGCGGGTCACGATCCAGGGGCCGAGCACGTTGCCGGTGTCGAAGTCCTTGCCCTTGGCGGGGCCGAGCTGGCCGGCCATCTCCGCGAGCTGCGCGTCGCGCGCGGTGAAGTCGTTGAAGATCGTGTAGCCGAAGACGTGCTCGAAGGCGCGCTCCTTCGGGATGTCCACGCCCGTGCGGCCGATCACGCAGGCGAGCTCCAGCTCGAAGTCCATCAGGTTCGAATAGGATGGCCAGCGTATCTCCGCATCTGGGCCCACGACGCTGAAGCGGTTGGACTTGTAGTAGATGGGCTGGCGGTACCACACGTCCGGCACCTCGGCGCGCCGCCCCGTCATCGCCTCCATGCGCTCGAAGCAGTTCTTCAGATGCTCCTCGAACACCAGGCAGTCGCGCATCTGCCTCGGTTCCGGCAACGGCGCCAGCAGGCGCACCGACGCGAGCGGCGCCGAGGCCGGCTCGGGGGCGGCGGCATCGAGGCTCCGGGCGAGGTCCAGCGCCTTCTCGCCGCCGTCGATCAGCGCCAGCATGTCGGCCAGATGCGGCGACGGGCGGCCATGGACCAGCTCGTGGGCGTGCTGGAGGTCGAGGAGCGAGCTGGCGGCGGGATCGACGCGGCCGATGCGCCGGACGCCGCGTGCGTCCTCGTAGGTGGCGAGCTTCATGGGGTCAGTCCTCCAGGATGGCGACGGCGCGCGTCCAGCCGGCGGAGGCGCCTTTGACCTTGCAGGGAAAGCAGGAGACGGTGAAGCCGGTGGCCGGGAGCTGTTCGAGGTTGTGCAGCTTCTCGATGTGGCAGTAGCCGATCTCGCGCCCGGCCTTGTGCCCCTCCCAGATCAGCGAGGCGTCGCGGGTGCTGGCGTAGCGCCTGGCCGTGTGGACGAACGGGGCGTCCCAGCTCCAGGCATCGGTGCCGGTCACGCGCACGCCGCGCGAGGTGAGGTACAACGTCGCCTCGCGCCCCATGCCGCAGCCGGTGGACACGTAGTCGTCGTGTCCGTAGCGGCTCCCGGCCCGGGTGTTGACGACCACGATCTCGAGTGGGCGGAGTTCGTGGCCGATGCGCGACAGCTCGCGCTCCACGTCCTCGGCGGTGACGACGTACCCGTCGTCGAAGTGGCGGAAGTCCAGCTTCACCCCTGGCTGGAAGCACCAGTCCAGGGGGACCTCGTCGATCGTGATCGCCTTCTTGCCGCCGTCCATGGTGGACGCGAAGTGCCAGGGCGCATCGAGATGCGTCCCGTTATGCGTGCTGAGCTGCACCAGCTCGATGGCCCAGCCCTCGCCGGCGGGCAGGTCCTCGGGCTTCAGCCCGGGGAAGAACCCGCAGACCTGCTCCGCCGTCTGGCGGTGGTCGAGATAGGTGATGCCGGGCTCCAGTCCGGGCGGGTCCGCCTTGACGTGGTTCTCGAGCGGTACCGACAGGTCGATCAGTCTCCTGGCCATCGCTCCTCCTCCGCCGGCCTCCGCCCGACGGCGCGGACCGGACATTCTTATCGACGTGGCTCAATAATATCGTTATTTTTGCTTCTGTCGATGTTCGGTTGGAACGTCTGTGGCCGGAGGCTCGCGAGCCCATGACGGAACGGCATTCCTGGAATGAAGGGGCAGGGGCCACTCTGACGGGGTCGGACCTCGCCGTGCGGCAGCTGCAGGTGGACATCATCGCCGGCGTGCTGCCTCCCGACGCCAAGCTGAAGCTGCGGGAGCTGACCGAACGGTACGGAATCGGCGCCAGCCCCATGCGGGAGGCGCTGGCGCGCCTCAGCGCGCTCGGGCTCGTGCGCTTCCGCGGGCAGCAGGGGTTCCGGGTGGCGCCGGTCAGCCGCGCGGACCTCCTGGACATCACCCGGTCGCGCCAGATCGTCGAGCCCGAGGTGCTCAAGCTCGCCATCGCGGCCGGCGGGGAGGACTGGGAGGCCGAGATCGTCAAGGCGTTCCACCTGTTCAAGCGGGGGCTGGAGCAGGGCCTGCCGACGGGGCGCGAGGCTCTCGACACCTTCGAGGCGCGCCACCACGACCTGCACCGCGCCCTCGTGGCCGCCTGTCCCCTGGAGACGCTCCGGGATTTCTGCGACGACCTGTACCTGCGCAAGGAGCGCTACCGGCGCCTCCTGTTCCGGTACGACTTCACCGCCGAGGAGGTGATCGCCGAGCACGCGGCCCTCGTGCACGTCGTGCTCTCGCGCGATGCCGCCGCCGCGGCTTCGGTCCTGGCGAGGCATATCGGCCTGACGGCCGACATCTTGCTGAACGTCCTGCCGGAGCCCCATGCCGGCCGGTCCCTCGCGGGACGCGGTTTGCGCCGAGCCATTGCGAATGGGCGCCGCTAGAAGCGCCCCAACACCAGGAGGGCCGCTGAAAGCGCCCCGACATCAGGAGGAAACACGATGCGCCTGAGAACGACCCTGCTTGCCTGCGCGCTCGCCGCGGGAACGGCGCTTTCGGCCGGCAGCGCGCCGGCGGAGGACCTGCGGGTCACGGTCACCGCGGGCCACCCGCCGGTCTTCCTGTGGGTCAAGGAACTCCAGGACTACTTCATACCCGAGGTGGACCGCCGTCTCGCCGCCGGCGGCGAGCACTCGATCGAGTGGACGCAGGCCTATGGCGGCACGGTCGCGAAGATCGGCGGAGAGCTGGACGCGATCCGCGACGGCATCTCGGACATGGGCATCGTCGGGACCATCTTCCAGGCGTCCGACCTGCCGCTCCAGAACGTCAGCTATTTCGCGCCCTTCGGGACCAGCGACCTCAAGCAGGTGACCCGCATCATCGCCGAACTCCAGGAAACCATTCCCGCGATGGGGGAGGCGTGGACCGACAACGATCAGGTCTATCTCGCGGGGGCCGCGCTGGACACCTACCACCTCTTCACCAACTTCCCGGTGACGAGCGTGGACGACCTTGCCGGCAAGCGCATCATGGCGCCCGGCCCTTCGGCCAACTGGATCAACGGCACCGGCGCGGTGGCGGTCGCCTCGGCCCTGCCCGAATACTACAACAACATCCAGACCGGGGTCGCCGACGGGGTGGTCACATTCGCCACGGGGGCGTGGCCGATCAAGCTGTGGGAGGTCGCCCCCCACATCACCCCGGTCGACTTCGGCGCCATGTACGCGGTGGCGCTCACCGTGAACCGCGACGTGTGGGAGGGCTTCCCGGAGGAGGTCCGCACCGTGATGCGCGAGGTGGCGCAGGAATACGCCGACCGGGTCGCGACGGAGCAGGCCCGGCGCGCCGACGACTTCCTGCGGCGCATGGTGTCCGAACACGGCGCCACGCTCCATGAGTTCCCGGCCGCCGAGCGGGCGAAATGGGCCGAGAAGATCGTCAACCCGGCCCAGGCGTGGGTCGAGAGCCTGGAGGCGAAGGGCCTGCCGGCCCTCGAGGTGCTGGAAGGCTATCTGCGCGCCCAGGAAAGGGCCGGCACGACCCTGGTCCGCGACTGGGCCGCGGATCTCCGGAAGTGAGCGGCACGGCGACGGGGGCGGAGTCCGCCCCCTCCCTGCCCAGGCGGGCCTTCCACCTGTTCTCGGACGCGCTCGGCGCCCTCGGGACGATCTGGATCTTCGCCCTCGTGCTGCTCGTCTGCGCCGACGTGTTCGGGCGGTCGCTGCTGGGCGCGCCGGTACGCGGGGTCGCGGAGATCGTGTCCATGTCGATCGTCGGGATCGTCTTCCTCCAGCTCGCGGGCGCGTCGAAGGCCGGACGGCTGACCCGCTCGGCCGCGGTCCTGCAGCGCTTGCTGCTGCGCCGCCCCCGGATCGGCCTGTCCATGGAGGTCGCCTTCCAGCTCTGCGGCGCCGCGTTGTTCCTGGTCCTGTTCGAGGCGAGCCTGCCCTATTTCGCCCGGGCGTGGGAGCGGGGCGAGTATGTCGGCGCGCTCGGCGACTTCACGGCGCCGACCTGGCCCGTCCGCCTGCTGATCCTGGTGGGCAGCGTCGCGGCGGCCCTGCAGTTCCTGCTGGCGGCCGCCGATGCGATTCGCCGCCTGCTCCGGGTGCGGCGATGAGCGGGTTCGAGATCGGCCTGGCGTCGCTCGCCCTGATGCTGGTGCTGATCTGGTTCGGCATGCATATCGGCGTCGTGCTGACAGGCCTGAGCTTCCTGGGCGTGTGGCTGCTGCGCGGCGACTTCGACGTGGCCCGGCGGATGCTGGCGATCTCGGCCTACGAGAGCATCAACGGATACTTCTTCGGCGTCGTGCCCCTGTTCGTGCTGATGGGGCTGATGGTCGGCGCCGCCGACATGGGCCGGGACTGCTACCGGGTGGCCGAGCAGGTGTTCCGGCGCGTGCGCGGCGGCCTCGGCATCGCGACGGTGGCCGCCAACACGGCGTTCTCCGCCGTGACCGGCATCTCGATCGCCTCGGCCGCGGTGTTCACGAAGATCGCCGTGCCCGAGATGCTGCGGCTCGGCTACACGCCGAGGTTCTCGGTCGGGGTCGTCGCCGGCAGCTCGGTCCTCGGGATGCTGATCCCGCCGTCGCTGCTGCTGATCCTCTATGCCTTCCTGGCCGAGCAGTCCATCGGGGACATGTTCCTGGCCGGCGTGGTGCCGGGCCTGATCATGGCGGGGGCCATGGCGCTGGGCATCCTCCTGGTCGCCTACCGTTGGCCGGCTGCGGTCGGAGGCGCGCGGGCGCGGTCGGGAGGGGAGCCGTCGATGGCCGTCTCCGCCATGGCGGCGGCCCTCCTTCCGATGGTGTCGCTGATCCTGGCCGTGCTCGGCGGCATCTACGGCGGGCTGTTCACTCCGACCGAGGCCGGGGCGGTCGGGGCGCTGGGGGCCACCCTCATCGCGGCGGCGCGGCGCAAACTGACATGGCCGGTGTTCTGGGGGGTCCTGAAGGAGACCGGTCACGTGACCGTGTCGATCTGCTTCCTGCTGATCGCGGCGAGCATCTACACGCGCATGCTCGCGATGGCCGGCATACCGCAATGGGTCGCGGGCGGCCTGACCGGGCTCGGCCTGGGCTATTTCGGCTTCCTCGCGGTCTACGTCGTCGTGCTCGTGGTCATGGGCATGTTCCTCGACGCGACCTCGATCATGCTGATCACGATCCCGCTCGTCCTGCCGATCGCGCAGGCGCTGGGCATGGACCTCGTGTGGTTCGGCATTGTCACCGTGATCGCCGTGGAGATCGGGCTGCTCACCCCGCCGCTGGGCCTGTCGGTCTTCGTGGTGAAGAGCACGCTCGACGACGACCGCATCGCGCTCGCCGACGTGTTCGCCGGCGCCGCACCCTTCGTCCTCGTCATGCTCGCGGTGCTGGCGCTGCTGGCAGCCTTCCCGGCGCTCGTCCTGTAGGCCCGGCGGGGCGTCAGGCGCGCCGGTCCCGGACCCTGGCCCTGTGGGCCGCCACCTTGGCGCGGTTGCCGCACAGCGCCATGCTGCACCAGCGCCGCGCGTGCGACTTCGTCCTGTCCAGGAACATGAGCGTGCAGTCCGGGCCCTCGCAGGTCCGGATCAGCCGGAAATCGGCATGGGCCACCAGGTCGCCGATCGCCTCGGCGAGGGGATGCAGCAGCTGCCGGGGTGCGGTCCACCGCCGCACCCGCCGCAGCCGCAGGCCGGACGGCGGCTCGAACGGCGGCTCGTCCGCCGCCTCCACCCTCAGATGGCTGTCGGCGTCCGCGAGCAGGCCGTTGAGGACGTCGAGTTCCGCGGCGGCGTCCGCGGTCAGCCCGCTCCCGGCGTGCCGCCGCACGAACGCCCGCAGCCACTCGCGCAGGTCGCGGGCCTGCCCGGCTGCCGCGTCGAGCGCCGTCCGCCCGTCCGGCGCGTCGAGGAACGTCGCCGCCACGCCGTCCTCGACGAGGCCCGCCCGCGCCAGCCAGTCCGCAAGGCCCGGGCCGTCGGCCAGCCATTCGGTCCGGCCGTCGGGCTGCCCGGCGACGCTGTTGAGGAAATCCATGGCCGGGTGATCGCCGAGGAAGAGCGGATCGGGACGGGTGGGAGGGGCGGTGGTCATCCGGTGTCCTGCATGGCTGTAACCTCGATTATAACCGTTGACAGGTTACAAATCCACTGTAACCGTAATAACGCCAATTTAACGGTTACAAGGGAGTCGCATCATGGTCCGCTACCGCACCGTCGTCGTCGACCGTCATCGCGTGTTCTACCGGGAGGCCGGCGACCGTTGGCACCCGAGCATCCTGCTGCTGCACGGGTTTCCCAGTTCCTCCCACATGTTCCGGGAACTGATCCCGCGCCTGGCCGACCGCTTCCATGTCGTCGCGCCTGACATGCCGGGCTTCGGCCAGTCGGACGCGCCCGACCGGGCGCGGTTCGCCTATACCTTCGACACCCTCGCGAGGACGATGGAAGGCTTCGTCGACGCGGTCGGGCTGGAGCGCTTCGCGGTCTACGTCTTCGACTACGGCGCGCCGGTCGGCTTGCGCATGGCGATGTGGCGTCCGGAGCGCGTGACGGCGCTGGTCTCGCAGAACGGCAACGCCTACGAGGAAGGCCTGAGCGACGGCTGGGAGGCGCTGCGCAGCTACTGGCGGGACCCGAGCCCGGCGAACCGGGCCGCGATCCGCGCCGTGCTGACGCCCGAGGCCACGAAGTGGCAATACGTCCACGGCGTGCCGGACGAGACGATGGTCGCACCGGAATCCTACACCCTGGATACGGCACTCCTGGCCCGCCCCGGCAACGACGAGATCCAGCTCGACCTGTTCCTGGACTACGCGAGCAACGTGGCGCTCTACCCGAGCTTCCAGGAGTATTTCCGCACCCGGCAGCCGCCGCTGCTGGCGGTGTGGGGCCGGAACGACCCGTATTTTCTGCCGGCCGGGGCTGACGCTTTCAAGCGAGACAATCCACGCGCGGAGGTGCACCTTCTCGATACCGGCCATTTCGCGCTGGAAACCCATGTCGAGGAGATCGCGGCGGCCATCCGCGGCTTTCTCGCCAGGACCGTCCCCGCCGACCAGTGAGATGCTCGCGTGACCGAGATAGCAACACCCGCCCGGGAGAGGACGGAGAGCCAGACCGCTCTCCTGGTCCTGCTGGCGCTGAGCCTGTGCCACCTCCTGAACGACATGATCCAGTCGCTGCTGCCGGCGATCTACCCGGTCCTTCAGGTGAACTACAGCCTGACCTTCACCCAGATCGGCCTGCTGCACTTCACGTTCCAGGTGACGGCGTCCATCCTCCAGCCTGCGGTCGGCATCGTCACCGACCGCAAGCCGCGCTTCCGTCTCCTGACGATCGGCATGGGATGCAGCCTCGTCGGCCTGCTCCTGCTCGCCTCCGCCCAGCACTACGCGTTCCTGTTCTTCGCGGTCGCCTTCGTCGGCCTGGGCTCCTCGATCTTCCATCCGGACTCCTCCCGCCTCGCGCGCGCCGCGTCCGGCGGGCGGTACGGCCTGGCCCAGTCGGTCTTCCAGGTCGGCGGCAACGCGGGATCGGCGCTCGGGCCCCTGCTCGCGGCCTATGTCGTCCTGCCGCTCGGGCAGCCGAGCGTCGTCTGGTTCTCGGCGGCGGCCCTGCTCGGCATGCTCGTGCTCTGGCATGTCGGGTCCTGGGCGAAGCGGCGGCATCTCGCCGCCCGTTCGCGCCCGCGCGAGGCGGCGGCCGCCTCGCCCTATCCGCGCCGGACGGTGCTGTTCACGATCTTCATCCTCGCGATGCTGATCTTCTCGAAATACGTGTATCTGACCAGCCTGACCAGCTACTACACCTTCTACCTCATCGAGACTTTCGGCGTGTCGATCCAGCAGTCCCAGCTCCTGCTGTTCGTGTTCCTGGGGGCCGTCGCCGTCGGCACGATCCTGGGCGGGCCGATCGGCGACCGCATCGGGCGGAAGGCCGTGATCTGGGTCTCGATCCTCGGCGTCCTGCCGTTCACCCTGGCGCTGCCGCACGCGGACCTGTTCTGGACCGCGATCCTCTCGGCGGTGATCGGGGTGATCCTGGCCTCGGCGTTCTCCGCGATCGTCGTCTACGCGCAGGAACTGGTCCCCGGCCGGGTCGGGCTGATCTCCGGCCTGTTCTTCGGCTTCGCCTTCGGCATGGGCGGCCTCGGCGCCGCCGTCCTGGGCGTGATCGCCGACGCGCGGGGGATCGGGTTCGTCTATCGCGTCTGCGCCTTCCTCCCCCTGATCGGCCTGCTGACCGTCTTCCTGCCGAAGGAGGTCCGGCACCGCCGGGCCGCCTGACGTCGGGACAGATTCGGGTGACCGGGAACCGCTCCCCGGTCGCGATCTGCTTAACGTTCCTGGTGTTTTCGCAACTATCGTTCCCGTAATGCCTCCGGCACCCTTGACAGGCGGTGCCGCGATCGGTGTTAATTATCTAACTGTTTGGTTAGTTAAGGGGGCGATCGTGATCAGGCAAGCAGGTTTCGTTCTCGCCATGTCGGCCGCCATTCTGGCCGCCGGCACGGCCTCGGCCCAGGACTGGAAGCCCCAGAAGCCCGTGACCGTCGTCGTGCCGTGGCCGGCCGGCGGCTCGACCGATACGGTCACGCGCGTCGTCGCCGGCGAGCTTTCGAAGGCGATCGGCCAGAACTTCGTCATCCTCAACCAGCCCGGCGCATCGGGGTCGGTGGGCACGCGTTCCGTGTGGGAGGCGCCGCACGACGGCACGATGATGGCCGCCGGCGCGGCGGCCGACCTGGGTGCCTATCCGGTGTTCGGCACCCTCGACGTTCCGCTGGAGAAGTGGCGGCTGTACCTGCACGTCGCCAATCCCGGCCTGATCTCCGTGCGCGCCGACAGCGAGTGGGAGGATTTCGGCGACCTCCTGGAGGCCCTGAAGACCTCGTCCGAGCCGATCACCGTGTCGTCCGGCGGGCTGTCGTCGGCGACCGCCATCAGCATGCAGGCCCTGGACAAGGCGGCGGACCTCAACTACCGCCCGATCGTCTACGAAGGCGGCAATCCCGCGGTGATCTCCACCGTTTCCGGCGAGACCCAGTTCACGGCGCAGACCGCGACCGAGCAGGTCGACATGATCCGGGCGGGACGGCTCCGTCCGCTCGCCGTGGTCGCCGACCAGCCGCTCGAACTCGAAGGCTACGGCACGGTTCCGCCGGTGACCGACTGGCTGCCCGAGGTGGCGACCGCACCCAACTTCTTCGGCATCTTCATCCCGGCCGACGCGCCCAAGGAGGTGCTCGACACCATGGACCGGGTCTGGGCGGAAGACATCGCCAACTCCCAGGCCCTGAAGACCTATGCTGCCGAACGCGGCGCGCTCTTCCGCCCGACCTATGGCGACGAGGCGCGCAAGGCGGCGCTGCCGTATCTCGGCATCAACGCCTGGCAGCAGTTCGATAGCGGCGCGGCTCCGAACGACCCGAGCCAGTTCGGCATTCCCCGGCCGGAGTAGGGCCCGGCGCCGACGGCCCGGCATTCCCAGGAGGCTGCCGGGCCGCCGCTCCTGTCCGACCCGGCCGTGCGGCGCCGGTCTTCGAGCGCCGCCCGTCTCAAACCGATCCCTTCCGGTCTTCTCGCGCGCGGCACGCCCCCATGGACGGTCTCTCTCAATTCCTCGGTGCGATCGCCGCCATCGGCCTGTCCGGACAGATCGTGGTCGTGCTGTGGGCCACGTTGCTGGGGATCGTGGTCGGCATGATCCCCGGCCTCACGGCGACGCTGGGCGTCGCCCTGGTGACGACCCTGACGTTCACGATGGAGCCGGGAACGGCGATCCTCGTCCTGGTCTGCGTCTATATCGGCGCCATCTACGGGGGCGGCCGCACGGCGATCCTGCTCAACATCCCGGGCACGCCGGCCAACGCCGCCTCGGCGCTCGACGGCTTCCCGCTCGCCAAGGCGGGCCGTGCCGGCGAGGCGATGGCCATCGCGACCACCGGGTCCTTCCTCGGTTCGGTCGTGGGGATGGTCGGCCTCGCCCTGGTCGCGCCCTGGCTCGCCGAATTCGCCCTCGACTTCAGCTCGTTCGAGTTCTTCTGGCTCGCCGTGTTCGGCATCGTGCTGTGCGGGCAGTTGACGGCCCTCGACGATGCCCTCAAGGGCTGGATCGCCGGGTTCGCCGGCCTGCTGATCGCCATGGTCGGCCAGGAAAGCGTCCATGCCTACGGCCGCTTCTCGTATGGCATTCCGGACCTGGAGGCGGGGCTGGGCCTGCTTCCCGTCCTGGTCGGCGCGTTCGGTTGCGCGGAAGTCTTCTCTGTGATGCGCCAGGAGGCGACGCGGCTGGTGCATGGCGAGGTGCACGGCGTGATGGCGGCCGCCGCGTCGTCGCTGCGCCATGCGCGGACCTGGCTGCGTTCCGGCGTCATCGGCACCTTCATGGGCGTGGTTCCGGGCGTCGGCGAGGACATGGGGGCCTGGGTCTCCTACGCCGCCGCGCGCCGCGCGTCCAAGCGGCGCGACCTGTTCGGGAACGGCTCCACCGAGGGGCTGCTGGCTGCCGAGACCGGCAACAACGCCGCCGTGCCGGGAGCCCTGATCCCCGTCCTGACGCTCGCGATACCGGGCTCGGCGCCGGCGGCCGTCCTCCTGGCCGCCATGGTGATCCACGGGCTGCGGCCCGGCCCGCTGATCATGATCCAGCAGCCGGACTTCTTCTATTCGGTCGTGGCGATGGTGTTCTGGGCCAGCGTCGCGATGCTGGTGATGGGCCTCGCCTTGACGCGTCCGCTCCTGCTCGTGCTGCGCATCCGGCGCGAATGGCTGATGGGGATGATCTTCGTGCTGTGCGCGGTCGGCTCCTTCGCGATTGCCGGACGCCTGTTCGACGTTTGGGTGATGATCGGCTTCGGCCTTCTCGGCTTCCTGATGCGCGAGACGGGGTTCCCGATCGCGCCGATGATCCTGGGCGTCGTCCTCGGCCCCATCCTCGACAACAACCTGAGGCGCAGCCTCGCGCTGACGCAGGGCGACCTCCTGCCCTTCGTGACGCGCCCGATCAGCGCCGTGATCGCGATCCTGGTCCTGCTGATGATCCTCCTCAGCCTGCCTGCCGTGCGCCGCCGGATCGCGGGCCGCCGGGAAGACGACCTGCCGGAGAGGGGGGAGCGCCATGGCTGACGTCCGCCGCCGGGTGCTGATCTGCGGCTACGGTGCGTTCGGCGCCCTGCATGCGGCCGCCTGGCGGCAGGTGGGCGGCGACGTCGCGCTCATGGTCGCCGACCCGGGGGAGGAAGCCCGGGCCCGGGCGCGGGCGGACGGAATCGCCGAGGCCGACATCGGGGCCGAGCCCGCCGCCCTGATGGAACGCGCGGACCTGGTCGACATCGTCGCCCCGCCGGCCCTCCATCTGCCGCTGGCGCTGCAGGCGCTGGACCGCGGCAAGCCGGTCCTCGTCGAGAAGCCCGCCGTCCGCACGCCGGAAGAGGCCGATACGCTGGTCGGCAAGGTCGCCGCCACCGGGCTCGCGGCGCAGGTCGGGCTGGTCCTCAGGTGCCACCCGCTGACCGGGCGCGCCCGCGCCCTGCTGGCGGAGCGGGCGATCGGGAACCTTCTCGCCTTCGACGGCGACTTCTCGGGCTGGAAGCGCATGCGGGCCGATGCGTCCATCCTGGAGAACGACGGCGTCCATTTCCTCGACCTGATGCGCTTCCTCGCAGGCGCGCCGCCGGTGGCCGTCGACGCGCGGGCTGCTTCCCGGCTCGCCGGCGCCGTCGCGGACGACGTCCGCATCGAGGTGGCCTTCGGCAACGGGACCTCCGGTCACCTGCGGCTCGGCATCCTGGCGGGCGGGGAGACGGAGGACCCGTTCGTGCCCGGCGCCCTCACGACCAAGCGGCTCCGGCTCATCGGCGACAAGGGCAACCTCATCCTCGACTTCAACCGCAACCGGCTCTTCCACGGCGAGGTCGACTACGCGCCCGCTCCCGGCGGCTGGACGGTCTCGCCCGGCGCGATGCGCTGGGAACAGGTGCCGGGCGCCACGCCGTCGGCGCTCCTGGCGCGCAGCTTCCGGGTGTTCCTCGACGCGGCGGCGGGGCGGGGGGAACCGCTCTGCCCGGTCCGCGAGGGGGCGTGGGAATTGGCCCGGGTCCTCGCGGGCATCGAGCGCGCCCTCGCGCGTCCGGTCCCGGCCCCGATCGCAATCGGCGAAGGTTTCCCATGACGAGACGCACCATCAACCGCACCGACACGATCGCCGGCCTCCTGGTCGCGTCGCTGGGCATCGCGGCGTTCGTCGAGTCGCTGCGGATGCCCCGCTTCGAGGCGCGCGGCGTAGATCCCTACACGGTGCCCGGTCTCACGCCCGGCATCCTGAGCGCGGTCGTCGCCGTCCTGGGCGTGGCCCTCCTCCTGCGCGCCCTGCTCGGCCGCGAGGGCGGAGCGGGCGCCAAGCCGACCATCACCGTCTGGAACAGGGCGAGCGCGATGCGGACGGTGTTCACCGTCGTCCTGGTCCTCGTGTACGGGCTGGTGCTCTTTGGCAGGCTCCCCTTCGTTCCCGCCACCGCGATCTTCGTCTTCGCCTTCACGGTCGGGGCGGAGGCGATCAATCCGGAAAGGCGGCTCTCCATCCCCGCCGTCCTGGCGGGCGGTCTCGTTCTGGCGCTGGCGAGCGCGTACGCCATCCAGTTCATCTTCACCGACATCTTCCTCGTGCGCCTGCCGGGCTGAGCGCATGAAGGGCCATGACATCGAATTCCGGGAGTGAGGCGATGACCGTGCCGAAGCTGGAGGTCCACGACGGTCGGATCGGCATCTCGAACGCGTTCGCGCGCATGCCGTTCCGGTTCGGCGTCGTCACCATGGAGGCGGCGGCGAGCGCGACGCTCCGGCTCGACGTGTCCGTCGACGGCAGGCCGGTGAGCGGCTACGCGTCGGACCTGCTGGCCTACAAATGGTTCGACAAGAGGCCGGAGAAGACGCCGGCGGACAACGTGACCGACCTGCTGTGGGTGGTCGGGCAGGCGCTGGAGGTCGCGCGCTCCCTGCCGGCCGGCTCGCTGTTCGACCACTGGCGCCGGCTCGACGCGGAGGTGGACCGCCGGTCGGTGGCGGCGGGCTTCAACCGGCTCGGCGCGTCCTTCGGCGTGTCCATGGTCGAGCGCGCGATGATCGATGCCCTGGGCCGGGCGCTCGGCAGGCCGTTCTTCGACCTCGTCCGCGGCGGCGCGCTCGGGCTCGAGCCGGAATCCCTGTTTCCGGAACTGTCGGGCATTCCGCTCGCCGACGTGCTTCCCGAACGGCCCCTGGAGCGCGTCGGCCTGCGCCACACCGTCGGCCTCGTCGACCCGATCGACGCGGACGACCTGCCGCCGGCGGAAAGGTGCTGCGACGGCCTGCCCGAGACGCTCGCCGAGTACATGGAGCAGGACGGCCTGCGCTACCTGAAGATCAAGGTGGGCGGCGACGCGGCCGCCGATCTCGACCGGCTGGAGCGGATCGCGGCGCTGCTTTCGGCCATGGGCCGCGAGGTTTCGATTACGCTCGACGGCAACGAGCAGTACAAGAGGATCGATGACTTCGCGGCTCTCGTCGATGCGATCCGGTCGCGCGGGGCCCTGCAGGCGTTCTACCGGTCGATCCTGTTCGTCGAGCAGCCGCTCGAGCGGTCGGTCGCCCTCGCGGCACCCCTCGACGCCACGGCGATGTCCGTGATCGGCAAGCCGCTGCTGATCGACGAGGCGGACGGCTGGACCAGCGCCTACCGGGAGGCGATCGGGCTCGGCTACCGCGGGGTCAGCCACAAGAACTGCAAGGGCGTCGTCCGCTCCCTCCTGAACGCCATGCTCGCCTTCGAAAGGAACCGCGCGACCGCGTCGCCGGGATCGTATTTCCAGTCGGCCGAGGACCTGACCTGCCTTCCGGTGGTGTCGCTCCAGGCCGATCTCGCGGTGGTCGCGGCACTCGGCATCCCGCATGTCGAGCGCAACGGCCACCACTATTTCCACGGCCTCGACCATCTGCCCCGCGGCGAGGCCGAGGCGGCGCTCCGCGCGCATCCGGACCTCTATCGGCGGGAAGGGGACGGCGTCGTCGTCGCTATCGACGACGGCGCCCTGGACATCCGGTCGCTCCGGACGCCAGGCATGGGCTTCGCCTGCCTTCCCGACCTGGACGCGCGCACGGCGGCGGCGGACTGGTCGTTCGACAGCCTGAACGAAATCGATGCCGGCCGGCCGGCACACGGGAGATGAACGGAATGGATCACGCACTTCCAACGGCCATACGGGACGAGGACGAACTCGACGAGCTGCTGTCGCGGCCGAGCGACGGGCTGGTCTCCGCCCTGGCCGGCCTGGATGGCGACATCACCATCCTCGGCGTCGGGGGGAAGATGGGGCCGACGCTGGCGCGCATGGCCAAGCGGGCGGCGCCGCACAAGCGGGTCATCGGCGTGGCGCGGTTCTCCGAGCCCGGCCTCAAGGAGAAGCTCGAGGCGTGGCAGATCGAGACCGTCGCCTGCGACCTGCTGGACGCGAGCGCGGTGGACGCGCTGGAGAAGACGGCCAACGTCGTCTTCATGGCGGGCCGCAAGTTCGGGTCGAGCGGCAACCAGGCCCTCACCTGGGCCATGAACGTGCACGTGCCGGCCCTGGTGGCGCAGGCGTTCCGGGACTCGCGCATCGTCGCCTTCTCCACCGCATGCGTGTACCCCTTCGTCGGTGTGACGCAGCCCGGCGCGCGCGAGGACACCATCCTCAACCCGCCCGGCGAGTACGCCAATTCCTGCGTCGGGCGCGAGCGCATGTTCGAGCATTTCGCCCAGCGCCACGGCACGAAGGTGGCGCTGATCCGGCTCTCCTACGCGATCGACATGCGCTACGGCGTGCTGCACGACGTGGCGCGCGCCGTCCAGGAGGGCGTTCCGGTGCGGCTCGAGAGCGGGCATTGCAACGTGATCTGGCAGGGCGACGCGAACGACGTCGCCTTGAGGTCCCTTGCGCTGGCCGACAACCCGCCCCTGATCTTGAACCTGTCGGGACCCGAGCTGGTCGGCATCCGCAGCCTGGCGCGGCGGTTCGGCGAGCTGTTCGGCAGGGAGCCGGTGTTCGAGGGCACCGAGCAGCCCGAGGCATGGCTCGTGGACACGAGCCTGCAGCAGAACCTGTTCGGCTACCCGGGCGTGCCGCTGCCGCGGCTCGTCGAGTGGACCGCGGCGTGGCTGAAGCGCGGCGGCCGGTCGCTCGACAAGCCGACCCATTTCGAGGTCCGCGATGGAACGTACTGACGCGCCGTCGCGGGCAGGCACGTCCAGGCGCGAAGCGGCCCCCGGCGAGGCTGCCGGCGACAGCGAGCGCCGCGCCACGCGCGACGCGGCCGCCACGCGGGCGCGCATCCTGGCCGCGGCGTCGAAGGAGTTCGCCGACAAGGGGCTGAAGGGCACGCGCATCGACGAGATCGCGAAGCGCAGCCGCTGCAACAAGGCGTTGATCTACCATTACTTCGCCAGCAAGGAGGCGCTGTTCAGCGCCGTGCTGGAGAAGACCTACGAGGACATCCGCACGGCGGAGCACAAGCTCGACCTGACCCATCGCGAGCCGGTCGAGGCGATGCGCGAGCTGATCGGGTTCTCGTTCGACTACGTGAGCGCCCATCCCGAGTTCATCTCGCTGATCAACGACGAGAACCTGCACGGCGGCGTTCACGTCGCCCACTCGGCAAAGGCCCGAGACCTGAACAGCCCGCTCGTTTCCGTGATCGAGACCATCCTCGATCGCGGCGAGGCGGAGGGCAAGTTCCGGGGCGGCGTCGACCCCGTCCAGCTCTACATCTCGATCGCCAGCATCTGCTACTTCTTCATCGCGAACAGGTCGACGCTCTCCGTGATCTTCGACCTGCCGAAGACCCCCGACATCCTGGACATCCGCCGCCGCCACGTCATCGACGTGATCCTGGGCTACCTGCGCCCGAACGGTCCCGCCGGCACGGCGAAGCCGGGCGTATGAACACAGGCACGGCGAAGCCGGGCGAATGATTACCGGCACGGCGAAGCCGGGCGGATGACCGCCGGCCGGGGCGCGCCACAACCGAAGGACAGACCGTGAAGATCAGCGAACTTCCCGCCCGCCCGCTCGCCGCGCTGCGCAAGGGAGGCGTCATACCGGCCCACCCCCTCGCCCTCGACGCCGCGCGCCGGCTGGACGAGCGCCGCCAGCGCGCGCTGTCGCGCTACTATCTCGATGCCGGCGCCGCCGGTCTCGCGGTCGGCGTCCACACCACCCAGTTCGAGATCCGCGACCACGGCCTTCTGGAGCCCGTGCTGACGCTCGCGGCGCAAGAGGCCGCCGCCCATCCCGGCGAGCCCTTCCTGGTCGCCGGCGCGATCGGCCGGACCGGGCAGGCCGTCCGCGAGGCGGAACTGGCCCGCGTCAAGGGCTACCACGCGGTGCTCCTGGGCCTGGCCGGCCTGGACGATCTCGACGAGGACGCGCTGGTCGCCCATTGCCGCGCCGTCGCCGACGTCATGCCGATCATCGGCTTCTACCTTCAGACCGCCGTCGGCGGGCCCGTGCTGCCCTATTCCTTCTGGCGGCGCTTTGCGCGGATCGAGAACGTGGTGGCGATCAAGATCGCGCCGTTCCACCGCTATCGCACCCTCGACGTCGCGCGCGCGGTCGTGGACGCCGGGGCCGAAGAGCGCATCACGCTCTATACCGGCAACGACGACCACATCGTCGCCGACCTGATGACCCGCTTCACCTTCATGCGCGACGGCAAGCCCGTGAGCGTCCGGATCAAGGGCGGCCTCCTCGGTCACTGGGCCGTATGGACGAAGCGCGCGGTCGAGCTTCTGGCGGACATCCACGAAAGGCCGGATGCCAGGACCACGGCCGAGTGGCTGGAACTGGACGCCCGCACCACGGAGGCGAACGGCGTCCTCTTCGACGTCGCCAACGGCTTCGCCGGCTGCATCGCCGCGATCCACGAAGTGCTGCGCCGCCAGGGCCTCCTGGAAGGCATCTGGTGCCTCAACCCCGACGAGACGATGGGCCCCGGACAGGCCGAGGAGCTCGACCGGATCTACCGCGATTATCCCGAACTGAACGACGACGCTTTCGTGCGGGCCAATCTCGGCCGCTGGCTGAAGTGACGCGTGCCGGACTGCCCGGGGCGGGGCAGCCCCGGGCCGTCCGGGCCGCCTTCACCCCGTGCGCTCCGGCTGCGGGGCCGGAATCGTCCGGTCGAACAGCTCCGGAAAACGCCGCTCCAGTTCCGGCAGCGAGGTGAGGATCTCGCGCAGGTGCCGGCGCATCGCGGCCTCGGCGCGGTCCGCGTCGCGGGCGGCGATGGCGTCGACCACCGCCTCGTGCTGGACGATCAGGCGGTCGAGCGGCGTGGCGTGCGGCAGGCTGAGATAGCGCACGCGGTCCATCTGCGCCTTGGTCTCTTCCACCACCCGCCAGGCGTATTCGCAGTCCGCGCCGGCCGCGATCGTGCGGTGGAAGGCCTCGTCCAGCTCCATGAACCGCTGCGGGCGCAGGTCGTCCGCGGCCGCGCGCTGGGCCTCCAGGTTGCGGCGCAGGTCGTCGACGGTGCCCTCCCGCAGCTCCTGGCAAGCCCGGCGGACGATTGCCAGTTCCACCGCCTCGCGCACGAAGCGGGCGTCGCACACCTGCTTGGTCGAGATCTGGACGACGAAGGTGCCCCGCTGCGGGCGGATCGTCAGCAGCCCGGCCTCGCCGAGCTTGATGAAGGCCTCGCGCACCGGCTGCCGGCTGACGCCGAGCTGGCCGGCGATCTCCTGCTCCGACAGCGCCTGGCCGGGCTTGAAATGCATCGTGATGACGGCTTGGCGCAGCTCCCGGAACACCCGTCTCGCGACGGGTTCGGACGAGTCCGCTTCGATCCTCTTCAGCATGGTCCCCGTTTCCTGCGCCGGCACCGGGGCGGCGCAAAGCGTTTGCTTTCCCGATTTTCGTATACTACCATACTAGTAAGCGGTGCATCCATCACGCAGTCACCGTTCCTAACGTGCCCGGACCTACGGGCCGATCTCCTTGGGAGGATGCTATGAGCTTCATGAATGCCATCCTGCGCGGTGTCGCCCTGGGTGCCGTCCTGTCCACCGCCGCCGCCGCCACCACCGCCAACGTCGCCTGGGCGGCCGACTATACTCTGGGCGTCAACACCGCGTTGGCGCAGCAAGACCCCCTCTACAAGGGTTTGGAGGAATTCAAGGCGAAAGTCGAGGCGCGGACGGGCGGGGACGTGGAGGTGCGCCTGTACCCCGGCTCGCAGCTCGGCAAGGACGAGGACGTGCTGGAGCAGGCGCGCGCGGGCGCCGGCGTCGCAGTGGTCGTCGACGGCGGCCGTCTCGCGGTGTTCGTCGACGAGTTCGGCATCCTCGGCGCGCCCTATCTCGCCTCGGGCTACGACGGCATCCGCAAGGTCGTCACCTCGCCGGTGTTCGAGGAATGGGCGCAGAAGCTGCGCGACGCCTCGGGCCACCAGGTCCTTTCCTTCAACTGGTGGCAGGGCGAGCGCCACGTCCTGACCGACAAGCCCGTGGAGAAGCCCGCCGACCTCGAGGGCGTGCGCATGCGCACGCCGGGCGCGCCGGTATGGATGGAGACGATCCGCGCCATGGGTGCCACGCCGACCCCGATGGGCTGGGCGGAGGTGTATCCGGCGCTCCAGCAGCAGGCGATCGACGGGGTCGAGGCGCAGCATCCCGCCGCCTACGGCTCGCGCCTGTACGAGGTGGTCAGCGACATTTCCAAGACCGGGCACATCAACCTGATCACCGGTATCGTCACCAGCGCCCAGTGGTTCGACCAGCTTCCGGAGGAATACCGCCGGATCCTGCGCGAGGAGGCGCTCGCGGCCGGCGACGTCGCCTCCCGCGGCACCGAAGCCTCCCTCGCCGAGTACGAGCGGCTGATGAAGGAGGAGGGGGTGAAGATCCACGAGATCGACGTCACGCCCTTCCGCGAGGCGACGGCCTCCGTCTACGACACCCTGGGCTACGCCGATCTGCGCAAGGAGGTGGAGGAGATCCTCCGGAACTGAGGCGCGGTGCCGCTCGCGTCCATCGATCCGGATCGGAGGTACCCGCCCGTGCTGTCAGCGTTCGTGAAGGCAGAGGCCCTGGTGGCCGGGGTCCTGCTCGCGGTCATCGTCGTGCTCGTCTTCGCCGCCGGCGTGATGCGCTGGTTCGGGTATCCCCTGGTCTGGTCGGTGGACCTGGCGCAGCTCCTGTTCGTGTGGGTCAGCTTCCTCGGGGCCGACCTGGCGCTGCGCCGGCATGCGCATATCGGCATCGACTATCTGGTCAAGCGCCTGCCGCCGCGTGCGCGGACGCTGCTGGACGTGGCGCTGGCGCTGCTCCTGCTGGCTTTCCTGCTGGCGATGACCGTGCTGGGCTACCGCCTCACCATGCTCAACCTCGAGCGCCGGTTCGGCGACAGCGGGATCAGCTACGCCTTCGTGACGTCGGCCGTGCCGGTCGGATGCCTGCTGCTCGCCCTGACGCTGTCCGGCCAGCTCGTCCGCGCGCTCCGCAGCCTGCGCCGTGCGCCGCAGCCGGTCTTCGTCGCGGCCAGGGGCGGGGAGGGCGCGCCGTGACGCTCCTCGCCCTCGTCTTCTTCGTGCTGATGCTGCTCGGGTTGCCGATCGCCTTCGCGATCGGGATGGCGGGCTTTTCCTTCTTCGTCACCAACGAGCTGATGCCGGTATCGATCGGCGTCCAGCAGGTGGCGACCGCGTCCCAGAGCTTCCCGCTCCTCGCCGTGCCGTTCTTCGTGCTGGCCGGCCACATGATGAACCGCACCGGCATCACGCACCGCCTGATCGCCTGCTCCAGCGTGCTGGTGTCGTGGATGGCGGGCGGGCTGGCCCAGGTCAGCATCGTGCTGTCGACGCTGATGGGCGGCGTCTCCGGCTCGGCCGTCGCCGACGCCGCCATGGAGGCGCGCATCCTCGGCCCCGGCCTGATCGCGCGCGGATACTCCAAGGGCTTCACCTCCGCCGTGATCGCGATCAGTTCGCTGATCACCGCGACGATCCCGCCCAGCCTCGGCCTGATCCTCTACGGCTTCGTCGGCAACGTCTCGATCGGCCGGCTGTTCCTGGCCGGCGTCGTCCCGGGGCTGCTGATGATGGCGGTTCTGATGGCGACGGTCTGGGCGATCGCGCGGCGGCGCGGTTACGGCGCCGAGTCGGCCGAGCGCCCGACGCTGCGGGCCGTCGGCCGGGCGGTGGCCGACGCGAAATGGGCGCTGCTGTTCCCGGTCGCCCTGCTGTTCGCTATCCGCGGCGGCGTGTTCACCCCGTCCGAGGTCGGCGCCTTCGCGGTCGTCTACGCCGGCGTCGTCGGCTTCCTCCTCCACCGCGAGCTGAGCTGGGCCGGCATGATGGAGGCGCTCGGCGAGGCCGTGGTCGACACCGGCATGATCATGCTGATCATCCTGTTCTCGGGCATGGTCGGCTACGCGATCGTGTTCGAGCAGGCCCCGCAGTCGATCGCGGCGGCCATGGCCGGGCTGACGCGCGAGCCGCTGCTGGTCGTGGCGATGATCCTGGTGTTCCTGTTCCTGGCCGGCCTGTTCGTCGAGAGCACCGTGCTGGTGCTGCTGCTGACGCCGATCTTCCTGCCGATCGTGACGCCGCTCGGCGTCGATCCCGTGCATTTCGGCATCCTGATGATGACGATCGTGACGTTCGGCTCGATGACCCCGCCGGTCGGGGTGGCGATGTACACGGTGTGCAGCCTGCTCGACTGCCCGGTGGAGGACTACGTCGTCGAGGCGCTGCCCTTCGTCGCCGCGGTCCTGGCCCTGATCGTCGTGCTGACGCTGTGGCCGGGCCTCGTCCTGTTCCTGCCGAACGCCCTGATGTGACGTCCATGCTCCACGAAGACCGCCTGTTCCCGGCCGACGAGCGTACGCGCGCCATCGCGCGGGTCCTCTATGCCGAGGTGTGCGACCTGCCGATCGTCAGCCCGCATGGCCACACCGACCCGGCATGGTTCGCCCTCGACCGGCCGTTCGCCAGCCCGGCCGAACTCCTCGTCGTGCCGGACCATTACCTGCTGCGCATGCTGTACAGCCAGGGCGTGCCGCTGGAACGCCTGGGCGTGCCGCGGCTGGACGGCGGTCCCGTCGAGGCCGATCCCCGGCGGATCTGGCGCGTCGTGGCCGAGAACTGGCATCTCTTCCGCGGGACGCCGACCCGCCTGTGGTGGGAGCATTCGCTCGAACGCGTTTTCGGCGTCACGCAACGCCTCTCGGCGGCCACCGCCGACGGGATCTACGACTGCATAGACGCGTGCCTCGCCCGTCCCGAGTTCCGGCCGCGCGCCTTGTTCGAGCGTTTCGGCATCGAGGTGCTGGCGACCACCGAATCGCCGCTCGACACCCTCGACCATCACCGGGCCATCCGGGCGTCCGGCTGGTCCGGCCGCGTCGTCACGACCTTCCGGCCGGATATCGTGCTCGACCCGGACACGCCGGGCTTCCTGCGGAACCTGGAGGCGCTGGGAGATCTCGCCGGCGAGGACGCGCTGCGCTGGAACGGCTATCTCGCGGCGCTGGCGCGGCGCCGGCGGGACTTCATGGCGTGCGGCGCCACCGCCACCGACCACGGCCATCCGACCGCCGCCACCGCCGACCTGCCGCGCGACGAGGCGGCCCGGCTGTTCGAGCGCATCGTCTCCGGCCGCTTCGAGCCGGGCGAGGCCGAACTGTTCCGCGGCCAGATGCTGACGGAGATGGCGCGCATGAGCCTGGAGGACGGGCTGGTGATGCAGATCCATCCCGGCGTCCACCGCAGCCACAATCCCCGGCTGACCGGCACCTTCGGGCCGAACCGGGGCGACGACATCCCCGTGCGGACCGATTTCGTCGGCGCCTTGAAGCCCCTGCTGGACCGCTTCGGCAACGAGCGGGACCTGACGGTGATCCTGTTCACGGTCGACGAGACGACCTATGCGCGCGAGCTGGCGCCGCTCGCCGGCCACTATCCCGCGTTGCGCCTGGGGCCGGCCTGGTGGTTCCACGACAGCCCGGAGGGCATGCTGCGCTACCGCGAGCGGATGACGGAGACGGCAGGCTTCTACAACACCGTCGGCTTCAACGACGACACCCGCGCGTTCCCCTCGATCCCCGCCCGCCACGACGTCGCGCGCCGCGTCGACTGCGCCTTCCTCGCCCGCCTCGTGGCCGAACACCGGCTGGACGAGGACGAGGCGCGGGAGCTAGCCTCCGATCTCGCCTACGCGCTGCCCAGGAAGGCCTACAAGCTGTGAACCGCCGCCTGCGTCCGGAAGCCCTGGCCATGCTGTCCGCCGATGTCGCCCGGCCCCGCTACGACCGTTCGCAACTGCGGACCGGCATCGTCCATCTCGGCCTCGGCGCCTTCCATCGCGCCCATCAGGCGATCTACACCGAGGACGTCCTGGAAGGGGAGTTCGGCCCCTGGGGCATCGCGGGCGTGTCGCTGCGCAGTCCCGACACCCGCGACGCGCTCGCTCCCCAGGGCGGGCTGTACGCGGTCGCGGTGCGCGGCGCCGGCGGCGAGCGGCTGCGCGTCGTCGGCGCGGTGACCGAAGTCCTGGTCGCTCCCGAAGATCCGTGCGCGGTGTTGGAGCGGCTATGCCGGCCGGCGGTCAGGATCGTGACCCTGACCGTGACCGAGAAGGGCTACTGCCACGACCCCGCCACCGGCGCCCTCGACGAGGATCATCCCGGCATCCGCCGCGACCTCGCCGATCCCGGCCGTCCCGGGACGGCGCCGGGTTTCCTGGTGGAGGCGCTGGACCGCCGCCGCCGCGCCGGCCTCCAGCCGTTCACGGTGCTGTCCTGCGACAACCTGCCGAGCAACGGCGACACGACCGCCGGCATCCTGCGTCGGCTGGCGAGCCTTCGCGACCCGGCACTCGGCCGCTGGGTGGAGGATGCCGTGGCCTGCCCCAACAGCATGGTGGACCGCATCGTCCCAGCGACGACGCCGGAGGACCGCGATGCCGTCGCCCGGCGCCTCGGGGCCGAGGACGCGTGGCCCGTCGTGACCGAGCCGTTCTCGCAATGGGTGATCGAGGACCGCTTCCCGTCCGGCCGCCCGGCCTGGGAGCGCGTCGGCGCGGAGCTGGTCCCGGACGTCCGCCCGTACGAGCTGATGAAGCTGCGCCTGCTCAACGGCAGCCATTCGACCCTCGCCTATCTCGGCTATCTCGCCGGCTACGACACCGTGTCCCAGGCCATGGCCGACCCGGCCTTCGCGCGGCTGGTGCGCGGGCTGATGGACGAGGAGGTGACGCCGACGCTGACCGTCCCGCCCGGCGCCGACCTGGACCGCTACAAGGCGGCGCTCATCGACCGCTTCGCCAACCCCGCGCTCAGGCACCGGACGTGGCAGATCGCGATGGACGGGTCGCAGAAGCTGCCGCAGCGCCTGCTCGGCACCGTCCGCGACCGGCTGGCCGCCGGGGAGCCGGTCGACCGGCTGGCGCTCGCCGTCGCCGCCTGGATGCGCTACGTCGCCGGGCGCGACGAGCGGGGCGGACCGATCGACGTGCGCGACCCGCTCGCGGGCCGCCTCGCGGCTCTGGCCGCCGGGGCCGGAGGCTCCGCCGAGGCGCTCGCCTCCGCGCTGCTCGGCGTGCGCGAGGTGTTCGGCGACGACCTGCCCGTCACCCCCGCCTTCACGGCCGCGGTGACGGCGGCGCTCGACCGGCTCGTCCGCCTGGGCGCGCGCCGTACCGTCGAGGGCCTGTAGACCGGCGCGTGGCGCAACCAGCATTCGAGGAGCATGCGAAATGGAACAGACTTGGCGCTGGTTCGGCCCGGACGACGCGGTACGGCTGCCGCACATACGCCAGGCGGGCGCCACCGGCATCGTGACGGCCCTGCACCACATCCCCTACGGCGAGGTCTGGACGGTCGGGGAGATCCGCGCCCGCCAAGCCCAGATCGCCGCCGACGCCTCCCTCGGCCTGCGCTGGAGCGTGGTGGAGAGCCTGCCGGTCGCCGAGGCCGTCAAGCTCGGCGAAGGCGATCTCCGGCCGCTCTTCGACGCCTACCGCCAGTCCCTTCGCAACCTCGCGGCCTGCGGGGTCACGACGGTCTGCTACAACTACATGCCCGTGCTCGACTGGACCCGGACCGACCTGGCGGCGCCGGTGGTCGGCGGCGGGCGGGCGCTGCGGTTCGACGCACCCCGGTTCGCCGCCTTCGACTGCTACATCCTGGAGCGGCCGGGCGCCGAGGACGACCACGACCCGGCCGTCCTGGAGCGTGCGCGGGCCTGGAACGCCGGGGCGTCCGAAAGCGACAGGCGCCTGCTGCTCGACAGCATCATGGCCGGGTTGCCGGGCGCGTTCGACCGGTACGACGTGCCGGGGCTGCGCCGGATGCTCGACCGCTACCGGGGCATGACGCGCGACGACCTGCGGGCGACCTTCGCCCGGTTCCTGCGCGAGGTGATCCCGACCGCGGAGGAGGTCGGCATCCGCATGGCCGTCCATCCCGACGACCCGCCCCGGCCGCTGCTCGGGCTGCCGCGCATCGTCGGCACGGCCGAGGACCTGGCCTTCGTCGCCGCGGCCTGCCCGTCGGAGGCGAACGGCTTCACCTTCTGCACGGGATCGCTGGGCGCCGGACGGGACAACGACGTCCCGGCCATGGCGGAGCGGTTCGCCGGGCGCATCCACTTCGCCCATCTGCGCAACGTCGCGAAGGAGCCCGATGGCTCGTTCGAGGAGGCGGAGCATCTCGGCGGCGACGTCGACATGGTCTCGGTCGTCACGACCCTGCTGCGGGAGCAGGAGCGGCGGCGCGACGCCGACGACCCGCGCTGGCGCCTGCCGTTCCGCCCCGACCACGGGCACGAGCTGCTCGACGACGTCGGCAAGCCGACCCATCCCGGCTATCCGGCGATCGGCCGGCTGCGCGGGCTTGCCGAGATCCGGGGCGTCATGACCGCGGTCGCGGCGATGCGGGGGTTCCCGGTCTGACGGCCGGCGGCTCGCGGCGCCGCCGTTCGGGAGAGGGTTCCTATGCTTTGCCGCGCCGCAACGCCGCCGTGAGGGCGCGGCGATGGCGATGGGCACGCATCAGCAGGGACGCCGGCGCGCGACCATCCGGCTCGGACCGGCCCAGCTCCAGCCGGCCGTCCGGCAGCAGGCGCACGCCGTGCCGCTCCAACTCGTCCAATACGTCCCGCACGGAACTGCGCATGGTGTCGTCTCCGGTCCAACTCCGGCAATGATGCCAGTACCCGCGGCCGGGCGGAAATCGGTTGTCCGGATCTGAGCGATAGGCGGAGCCTATCGTTCCTGCCTTCGTTCCAGACGTAGGCACCCCTTGCGACATCCGCATTGCGCCGTTCTCCGGACCGGACGACCCTTTTCGCATGCACGACCTTCCGCTCCTCGCCCTGATCGGCGTCGTCCTGACCTTCCTGCTTGCAGGCTTCGTCAAGGGCGTGATCGGGCTGGGACTGCCGACGGTGGCCGTCGGCGTGCTGAGCCTTTTCATGCTGCCGGTCCATGCCGCCATGCTTCTGGTGATCCCGTCCTTCGTCACGAATGTCTGGCAGATGGCTGCCGGCCCCAGCTTCCTGGCCTTGCTGCGCCGTCTCTGGCTGATGATGATCGGCGTCTTCGCGGGAACCTGGCTGGGCATCGGCTTCATGACCGGATCCCGTTCCGAGCTTGCGACGGCGGCGCTCGGCGCCGCTCTCACGCTCTACGCCGTCCTGGGGCTGGGCAAGGTGCGCTTCGCGATCCCGCCGCGCGCGGAGCCTTGGGTCTCCCCGCTGGTCGGCCTGCTCACCGGCGTCGTGACCGGCGCGACGGGCGTGTTCGTGATCCCGGCGGTGCCTTATCTGCAGGCGTTGAACATGGGCAAGGAGGACCTGATCCAGGCCCTCGGCCTTTCCTTCACCGTCTCTACCGTGGCACTCGCCCTCGGCCTCGCGGACGGCGGGACTTTCGAGGCGTCCTACGCGATGGTCTCGCTCCTGGCCCTGGCCCCGGCGCTGGCCGGCATGTTCTTCGGCCAGCGCATCCGCCTTCGGGTTGAGCCGGAGGTGTTCAGGCTGTGCTTCTTCCTCGGGTTGCTGGCCCTGGGCATCCACCTGGGACTTCGCCCGCTGCTGTGAACGTATCACAGGTTGCAGGTTTTGGCGCCTTGGGTCGGGTGGTACCCGCAAAGGCTGCTTGTTGGTGGGCTGAGCGCGTGTTAGTGGTGCCTTTGGCGAGCTTCACGTGACAGGGATTCCGTCGAGTTGCACGTGACCGATGCGCTTCGACCTGATTGATCTCCGACTGTTCCTCAACGTCGTCGAGGCGGCGAGCATCACGCATGGTGCCGAACGCGCGAATCTGGCGCTGGCCTCGGCCAGCGCGCGGATCCGGGGCATGGAGGAGGCGCTCGGCGTGCGCCTGCTGGAGCGGGGCAGGCGCGGCGTCCGGCCGACGCCGGCCGGGCAGGCGCTGGTCCATCATGCGCGCGTGGTGCTGCAGCAGGTCGAGCACATGCGCGGCGAACTCGGGAAATATGCCCGCGGCCTCAAGGGCTTCATCCGGGTGCTGGCGAACACGGTGGCCGTGACCGAGTTCCTGCCCGAGGCTCTCGCCCGCTACCTGGCCGCCAACCCGAACATCAACATCGACCTCGAGGAAAGGCTCAGCTACGAGATCGTCCAGGCCGTCGCCGCATCCCATGTCGACATCGGCATCGTCGCCGACACGGTCGACCTCGGCGGGCTGGAGACCTTCCCCTTCCGGGTCGACCGCCTCGTCCTCGTCACGCCGCGGGACGGGCCCTTCGCCGGCCGGGACGAGATCGCCTTCGCGGAGAGCTTCGAGCACGAGTTCGTCGGGCTCAGCGCCGGCAGCGCGCTGCAGAACCATCTGGGCGAGCATGCCATGCGGGCGGGCCAGACGCTGAGGTTCCGGGTCCGGGTGCGCGGCTTCGAGGCGGTGTGCCGGATGGTCGAGCACGGCGTCGGGCTCGGCATCGTCCCCGAGACCGCCGCCGAACGGTGCTGCAGGACCATGGGCATCCGGATGGTCCGCCTGTCGGATCCATGGGCGTTGCGCAACCTCACGATCTGCGTCCGCCAGTTCGGTGCGTTGCCGGTCTACACGCGTTCCCTGATCGAGCATTTGACGGAACGGTCCGAACGGGTGCCGTGAGGCCCGGCGGCACCGTGCCCGCAACCCGCGAGGTTCACCGATGCCGGACGACGCCGTCTCCTGGTTCCTCAGCCGCCCGCTTCCCGACCCGCGGGCGCGCCTGTTCTGCTTCCCCCATGCCGGGAACGGTGGCCGGCACGTTCATGGACTGGCAGCGCCTGCTGGGCGACGGCATCGAGGTCCAGGCGCTGGAGATGCCGGGGCGCGGGCGGCGCATCGGCGAGGCTCCGGGGACCGACATGGAGGCGACGGTCGCGGCGGTCGCCGACGCGGTTCGCCCTCTGCTCGACCGCCCGGCCTTCTTCTTCGGCCACAGCCTGGGCGCCGTCGTCGCCTTCGAGGTCGTCCGCCGCCTGCGCGACCCCGCGATCCGGCACCTGTTCGTCTCGGCCTGCGCCGCGCCGAGCCACCTGCCCACCCCGCGCGTGAGGCGGCTCGCCGAGATGGAGGGCCCCGACTTCCTCGACGGCATCCGCGGCTACGGCGAACTGGCGGAGGAGATCCTCGCCGACGAGGACCTGCTGGCGATCTTCCTGTCGGTCCTGAAGGCCGACTTCACCATGATCGCGCGCTACGCCTACCGGCCGGCCGCGCCGCTGGACCATCCCGTCACCGTGCTGTTCCGGGAGCGCGACCCGCATGTGGCACAGGAGCATCTGGCGGACTGGCAGCGCGAAACCGTGCATCCCGTCGCCAGGTACGGCTTCGACGGCGGCCATTTCTTCGTCGCGGCCATGCCCGCGCGCGTCGTCGGCCTGATTGCCGACCGGGTCCGCCGGTCGCTGGCCGACGACGCGCTCAGATGAGCATTTCCGCGCGTTCCTGCGCGACGTTCCTGCCCTCGGCGAAATGGGCGAAATAGGCGTAGCCGTCCCAGACCCGCCGCCATTCCCGCCGCTTGGCCTCCGCGCCGAAGCGCTGCCCGACCCGGTCGAGATGGAGCGCGATCGCGTCCGCCGACCGCCGCGCATGGCCGACCGACAGGTTGTCGATCGACAGGTGCGTCCTTTCGTAGATCGCATCGAAGCCCCAGCGGTCGAGCTTCTGGATCTCGTGGAGCCGCAGCTCGCCGAGGCCGAACATCTCGATGCCGAGGTTGTAGCCGAGGATCTCGGGATAGAAGCCGTCGGGGAAGAGGCTGAGGCAGAGCTGATGGACCGGAAACGCGTAGAATGCGTCCGGGATCTCGTCCTGGTCGATGAACGCGGCGTCCCGGACGTGGGGCAGGGCGATCCCCATGCTGTCCAGGACCCGCCGGATCAGGGTGATGTGGTTCTTGCGGACGTCGCCGAGCCCCATCTCGTCGGCGTAGATCGCGAACAGGATGCCGTCGGCCGGCTGGTCGTAACGCCCGACATTGCCGATGCGGAACGCCCACGAGCCGTCGATCAGGCTGCCGAGCGCGAACACCTTCTGGCCGAAGACCACCTCGTCGCGCGCCGGGATCTCGTCCAGGGGAACGTAGGGGGACACCAGCTTGTCCCAGTAGACGGCCGCGATCCTCTCCTCCAGCGCCTCGGGCGCGTAGGCGAAGAAGCTGGCGTCCGTGAACCGCCCCGGCGCGGCCGACGCCCGGGCCCGTGACAGCGCCTCCGACGCCTTCTCCCGTGCCAGCGGCAGGACGTGGGGGAAGTTCTCGACGTTCACGAGGCGATGGAACAGCGTCCGGTCGTCGAGCGGGGCCGCCTCCTCGAACCGGACGTCCCGTTGCGGGTGGTGCCGTATGCGGTCGAGCCAGGCCGCGGCCGCGGCTTCGCCCGGCGCCACCAGCTCGTCCGCCTCTTCCGCCTCGTCCGACGGGGGCGCCGGGGCCGCGGCCCATTCCTTCAGCACCCGCGCCTCCTCCTCGGTGAAGATGCCGAACATCGGGCCGCCGAACTTCAGGGCGTCGAGGAAGCGGCAGCTTCCGCCGGGTGCCGCGCGGAGGTACCAGGACCGTTTGAACGCGCGCAGGAACGCGCCCATGTCGAGGCCGGGATCGCCCAGCAGGTCGGCCAGCGGCGCGCCGCCGACGCGGACCCGGCCGTGCTGCCCGCCGGCGAAGGGCGCATGGCGCTTCAGGATCTCGGCGGCCCTGGCCTCGACCGTCCGGACCGTGTGCCGTTCAGCCGTTTCGGCGAGCAGCCTCGCATGGGCCGCTTCGATCGCGGCCATGGCCGTGACGGCGTGCAGCAGGCGCCTGGCGGCGGCCGCGGCGCGGCGGGTGTCGGCATCCGCCTCGACGAGGTCCAGATAGGCGTCCAGGGTCGCCCTCGCTTCGGCCGGCGTGACCACCGGCCGCGTCCCCGCGAGCGCGTCGTCGATGCCGAACAGGTGATGGACGCAATGGACGCCGACCAGTTCGGGCAGGCGGGTCGCGGGATAGCGCGACAGCGACAGCAGGAAGGCGCCGTGCAGCGCCGTCGCGTCCCCCATGCCGGACTCGCGCGCGAAACTCGCGCTGCCGACCGGCGGCAGGAAGATGCCCCGCTCCTCCAGGACGCGGCGCCGGACGGCGGCGGCCGAACGAAGGGGGTTGCCTTCGCCCTGCAGCCGCCAGTGCTGCCCGAACAGCAGGTTCACGATCGCCGCCGGCTGCGTCGCCGGCTGCGACACGGTGTCGAGCCAGCACCCCGCCACCAGGGACAGGGCCGCGCGCTCGCGCAGCACCTCCCGCGACGCCTCCTCGCCATGCGACGCCGCCCGGTCGAGTTCTCGCAGCGCCACGGCGCGCCGCTCCTCCAGCCAGGCGGCGAGGCGGTCCCGGTCGACCGCCAGGCCGTCCTCGCCGGCGGCAGGCGGCATCGCCCCGAAGGTGTCGAGCGTCGTATCGAGGACCCGTTTGGCGGCGAGCAGGACGCCCTCGCTCTCCTGGTCCACCGCCAGCGCGGTGAAGATTGCGGCGGGGCCCTGCGCCAGTATCGCTTCGGCCGCCGCTTGTGCCGTGGGGCTGAAGCAGAATTCGTCGATCGGATTCACGTAGAACGGATCTATCGAGTCATCCATTTACTGCCCCATTTCAATATTCAACCATGATCATATACAATCAAAAAAGAACCTCGTAATTTTCATTTGCGGTTTCCGATCATATATTTCATAGTTTCCCGAGGATTTCGACATGAGAGTATGAAAATGACGAGATCGAACCTTTTCTTGCATGGCTGTTCCTATGCGCTCGGCGAGGTGGAGCATCCCGTGACCGCCATCGACGGCTTCACCGAGTTCCTCGTGGGCCAGCAGATGATCGACGATGCCGATCTCTGGGGGTGGGGCAGCTACCGTGCGACGCGCCGCACGGTAGTCGAGCTGTGGCTCGATGCCGCCGGGCAGTCGCTCTCCGCCTTCGCGCGCGAATCGGTCGACGCGGTGATCCTGTGCGGCGCCCGTTTCCCGACCGACGTCGACGGGCATGCCGAACTGGTCGGTCGCTTCCTCGAAGCGGTCGGGCTTCCTCACGCCATTCCCTACGGCGTCACGCTGAACCGGTGCGCGACGCTCGTCGCCGGGCTGGGACTGGCCGAGGCGCTGGTCGGAAGCGGGCACCACCGCGCCGCCCTGGTGGTCGCGGGCGATGCCGTCTCCTCGCCCGACGAGCGGCTGCGGCCTTTCGCGGTCTTCAGCGACGGGGCCGCGAGCTGCATCGTCGCGTCCGGCCTTCCCGGCCCGTTCGAGCTTCTCGCGACGGCGGGGGCGTGCGACGCGGCCGCGATGACGGTCGGCGGCCAGATCTCCGCCGACCTGACGCGGCGCGTCAACGCCGCGCTGGCCGCGCGGACGGGGATCGATGCCGCCGCGGTGCGTCGCCTCGCCCACAACAACGTCTTCAAGCCCATCGTCGTGATGAAGGAGCAGATGGGCGGCTTCCGCCGGGACCAGCTCTTCCTCGAGAACATCGCGCGTGCCGGCCATGTCTTCGCGTGCGACCCCCTGGTCAACCTCGCGGACCTGGCGGGCTCCGGCGCCGTGGGGCCCGGCGACGCGGTGGCGATGGGCTCCAGCGTGTCGGGCGCACGGTTCGGCGCGCTGCTGCGCATGCGCTGAAGGGCGGCCGGGCAGGGGCGGCGTCACGCCGCCCCCACGGGATGGCGGGGCGGCATCACGCCGCCCCCACGGGATGGCTCGCCCGCTCCAGATGGGCCGCCATGCCCCGCGGGCTTTCCAGCCGGGGCAGCTCGGTCAGGGGGACGGAAACGCCGAAGTCCTTGCGGATGCGGGCGAGCAGCCGCACCGCCGACAGGGACGTCCCGCCGAGGCGGTAGAACTCGCTCGTCGGCTCGATGCCGTCGGTCTTCAGGATTTCCGACCAGAGCGCGACCAGCCGCCGTTCCAGCTCGGTCTCCGGCCGTGCCTCCGGCGCCGCCTCCGCCGCGGCCGGCGCCCGTTCGGCCGCCGCCTCCTGCAGGGACTTGCGGTCGACCTTGCCGTTGCCGGTCAGCGGCAGGCGTTTGATCCAATGGAACCGGCGCGGCACCATGTAGTCCGGAAGCCGGGCGGACAGCAGGCCGGCGAGCTCGCGTTCCAGGTCCGCCGCCCCATCTTCGGCCCCGTTCGCGCGGACCAGGAAAGCGACGAGCTGCGCCCCGCCGGCGGCGACCACGGCCGAGCGGTCGACGGCCGGGTGTCCGTCCAGCACGGCCTCGATCTCGCCGGGCTCGATGCGGAAGCCGTTCAGCTTGATCTGGAAATCGGCGCGGCCCAGGATCTCGATCGTGCCGTCCGGAAGATAGCGGCCGAGATCGCCGGTCCGGTACAGCCGTTCGCCCAGGCATGGGTGATGGAAGAAGCGCTCGGCGGTGCGTTCCGGGTCGCCCCAGTAGCCGCGCGCCAGGCCGATCCCGGCGGCGCACAGCTCGCCCGGCACGTGGTCGGGGCATTCCCGGTCCTGCCGGTCCAGCACGTAGTACCGGTTGTTGGCGTTCGGCCGGCCGTAGGGGATGCTGGTCCAGGCGGGATCGACCCGGTCGATGGGGTGGAGGATGTTCCACACCGTCGTCTCGGTCGGCCCGCCCAGGCTGACGATGCGCGTATCGGGCTTCAGCGCCGCGATCCGGCCCGGCAGCGTCACGGGGATGCGGTCGCCGCTCATCATCACGAGGCGCAGCCGCTCCGGCAGCGGCCGCCCGGCGCCCGTCGCCGCCTCGACCAGCATGTCCACGATCGCGGGGACCGAGTTCCACACGCTCGCCCCCGCCGCTTCGGCGAGATCCAGCCAATGGGCCGGGTCCGTGGCCCGGTCGGCGTCCGGGACGGCGAGGGCCGCGCCGGCGGACAGCGCACCGAAGATGTCGAAGACCGACAGGTCGAAGCTGCACCGGCTGACCGCGAACAGCCTGTCGCCGGGACCGACCGCGAAGCGGGCGTTCACGTCCTCGACGAGGTTGACGACGCTGCGGTGGCTGATCATCACGCCCTTGGGGGTGCCGGTCGAACCGGAGGTGTAGAGCACGTAGGCCAGGTCGTCCTGGCCGGCCTCCGCCGGGGCCGGGTCGGCGACCTCGGTTCCGGCCTCCTCGACGGCGGCGGCAAGGAAGGCGTCGTCGATGGCGAGGCACGCGACCCCGGCATCGACGCCGCGCTGGACGAGCGCGCACCGCACCCCGCCGTCCCGCAGCATCTGGTCGATGCGCATGCGCGGCAGGTCCGCGTCCACGGGGAGATAGGCCCCGCCCGACATCACGGCACCGAGGATGCCGGCGATCTGCTCCCAGCCCTTGCGCATCACGATCGCGACCGGCTCGTCGCGCCTCACCTCCCGCAGGCGGAGCCACCGGGCCGCCTTCAGCGCCGCCGCGTACAGCTCGTGGTAGGTCAGGCGTTTCGAGGCGGTCTCGATCGCGGTCGCCTGCGGCGCGGCGCGCACCCGGTCCAGGAAACGGGCGTGCGCCTGCCCCGGCGGGACCGGCGCGTCGGTGGCGTTCGCTTCGCGGCGCCGCGCCGCCTGCGCGGCCGGCAGCAGGGACTGGTCCGCGGCTCCCCATGCCGCCTCTCCCCCGGCCAGCGCCTCCAGCAGGCGGCCGAAGGCGCCGACGAGCGCGTCGACCAGGCCGTCCGGGAACAGCGCGTCCACGGCGTCGACCTGGGCGACGAGGGCGCCTTCCGCCTCCAGGAGGAACAGGTTCAGCCACACCTGGGGCGTCTGGCTGACGCAGTATGCCTCGTGCCCGAACGCGGTGATCGCGGAGCCGTCGGCTCCGTCCTGGGCCGCGCCGACCGTGCTGTTGAAGGTGACGGGCATCGCCTCCGCCCGGCCGGCCCTCCGGTGCCGCCCCAGCGCCTGCATCACCTCGATCCCGGAGAACTGCCGGTGGTCGAGGACCTCGCGCAGCCGGTGCTGGAGCGCCTGGGCGCGCGCCTCGAAGCCGGCGGCGGGGTCGGTCTCGACTGGCAGCAGCAGGCAGTCCGTGAAGTTGCCGACGAGCTGGTCCATGTCGGGATGGACCGGCAGCCGGTTCGCGAGCGTCATGTTGAGCGTGAACGGCTCGCCGCCGCTCCACAGCGACAGGACCTCCGCGTAGGCGGTCGCCAGCACGGCGTTCGGCGTCAGCCCGGCGGCGGCGGCGCGGTCCTTCAGCCCCTGCCAGCGCGCGGGCGCCAAGGTGACGGTGCGCCTGGTCGAGACCGGCCTCCTCACCGTCTCCGGGTCGACGCGGAGCGGGAGCTGGGGGCGGGGCGGGAGCGCGTCGAGCCGGCTCGTCCAGTATTCGGTCGCGCGGGCATGGGCCGGCGTGGCGCGAAGGGCCTCCAGGGCCTCCACATGGGCGCGGAACGACGCGCCCAGCGGCTCGGCCGGCCGGTCCGGGTCGTCGAGGAAGCGCCGCCAGTCCCGGAACAGCAGGAACGAGCTGATGCCGTCCACGACCAGGCCGTCATGGCTGACGTGGAGCACCATCCGCTCGTCCGACAGGACCGTCAGGCGCGCGTCGACCAGCGGGGCGCGGTCGGCCGGCAGGACCTGATGCGACATGGCGTCCCGGACCGCCAGGCGGGCGGCCTCCCGCTCGGCTTCCGGCAGCCCTCGCAGGTCAGTGACCGGGATGCGGACCGGTGCCGCCTCGCCGGGCGGCAACTCCAGTTGCGTCCCGTCGGCCCGGAAGACGGTCCGCAGCGTCGGATGGCGGACCACGACCTTGGCGAGCGCCGCTTCCAGCCGGGCGGCATCGAAGACGCCTTCGATCTCGTGATAGACGTGCGAGGACACGTTGCCGAGCGCGAAATGCTCCTGGCGCCCGTAGAGATAGCTCTGCTGCATCGCCGTCGCCGCGAAGGCGCCGGCCGGCTCCGGGCCGTCCGTCCGGCCACGCAGATGCGCGACGATCTCGGCCTTGGCCTGACGGATCGCGGCGACGAGCGCAGGATCGATGCGGGACTTCGGGCCTTCGAGCCGGAGGTCCGAACCGTCGAGGGAGACGGACAGGCCACGGTCGGAAAGCTGCTTGAGGACTGCGGGGGCGCTCATATCAGGACTCCGCCTTCGTGGGACGGCAGCGCGTCGGACGCGTCGTGCGGCAGGCGCGACTGCGCGAGGTCGGCAAGGCTCGCGACCGTCCGCGCCTCCATGACCTCGCGGACGGTCACGTCCACCCCGTAGTCCGCCTGGAGCTGGTACTGCAGCGCGATCGCGGCCAGCGAGTTGAGGGCCAGTTCGGCCGGCGAGCGGTCGGCGATGTCGACCTCCGGGCCCAGCTTCAGGAGGCGGCGCAGCGTCTGGTGGATGAACCGGCGGACTTTGAGGTCCCGGCTCGAGCGGTCGAACGGCTGGTTCGGCATGATGCTTCCTCCCGGGTTCCGCGTCAGGCGGATGCGACGATCAGTTCAGGGGCGCGGGGCACGCCGGCCGGCGGCCGGGCCAGCGAGGACACGGAGAAGAAGACCCTGTGCTCGAGGGCGAGGCGGGTGCCGGGCGGAACCAGGCACACCGTTTCAGGCCATTCCGCCGGGACCGTTCCCCCCAGGGCCTCCGCGAGCCGGCCGGCGAAGCGCGGCATGACCGGGGCCGCGCAGGCGGCCAGCAGCCGCGCGGCCGCGAGCTCGAGGGCGACCGTGGTGCGCCATTCCTCCTGCAGCGATGGTTCCGACGCGAGCGGGCGGTGCTCGGCCGCGAAGCGGATCGTGTCATCGACCAGGCCGTCCAGCTCGCGCACGGCGCCGTCCAGCGCGAACCCGTCGGCGCCGTAGGAGACCGTGACCGCGCCGAGCCGGTTCTGGAGGCGGCCGAGGAATGCGCTCTGCCCGGGCGTCCAGGAGCCGGGGTCGGGGGCGCGGCCGCCGAAGTGCCGGGTCGTCCGGGCGCCCAGGTCGCCGAGCCAGGCTTGCCAGCGGCCGATCAGGGTTTCCGCGACCTTGCGCCGGAAGGCGGCGAAGTCGAATTCCGACGCTCCGGTCCCGGCATGCGCCGACGCGAGATAGTAGCGCACGGCATCGACGGTCTCCGGCGTCAGGACGTCCCTGGCCCGGATCGGGGGCTGCCGGGCCGGGCGCTTCCCGGCCGCCGGCGGTACGTAACCCATCGCGTTGTAGTCGACGTCCGCCATCCAGTCCGGATGGGCGAGGGCGTACAGCGCCGGATACAGGACGGTATGATGGAACGCGCCGTCGCCGCCGAGGAAATGGACGACCTTCCAGTCGTTGCACGGCCGGCCCGGGGCCCAGTCGCGTCCGAGCCGGCGTCCGAGCGCGGCGATCGCGTGAAGGAAGCCGTAGGCCATCGCGAGCCTGGACCAGACGACCTGTCCGTTCTGCGGACCCGCATCCGGATGCACGCCCCAGGCCGAACGGTGGGTGAGGGGAATGTGGACGGTGCCGCGCGCGAGGATCCGTCCGGCGAGCCGGCGCAGCTGCGGCGAAACCTTGCCCCGCCTCTGATGTTCGCGCACCGCGTCCGCGAGCGCGTGGACCGGGAGCGAGTCGCGGCCCGGCGGCATGCCGCGGACGATGCCCCCGGAGGAGACGAGCCGCGAGACGAAGGCGCGCAGCCCGGCCGGGTAGGCGGGGTCGGCGGCGGGGGTGGCGTAGAGGTCGGGCGCAACGTCCATCAGCGCAAGCGCCGACAGGGTCTCCTGCGCGTGTCGGGCGGCGGCGGCGGCGGGCGTGCCGCCCGCCATGCGCGCGCGCCGGGCGACGGCGTGCTGGTGGTCGTCGCTCCCGGTCAGGTGGTAGGCCTCGACGCCGTTCATGCGCTGGAAGCGCACGAAGGCGTCGGCTCCCAGCGGGGGCCCGCACCGCGCGCCCAACTGGACGTCGCCCGTCGGCGGCAGCGGCGGGGAGAAGACGAAGACCGGACGCTCCGCGAACCGCTCCCGTCCGGTCCTGCGCGCCGCCTGCGCCGCGCGCGTGGGGTTGCGCCAGCAGAGATTTACGAACCGCAGGTCCCCGGCGCCGAGGTTGCGCAGGACGTGCCGCTCGAACGGCTCGAGCAGGAGGACGGCGCCGGGGGCGACGGGATGGGGCCTGCTGTCGACGCTCACCTCGCCGTGCCCGTCCACGACCACGAAGGCCTCGGCCTCGTCGTGACGGCCCAGCGTGGTCTCGCCGCCGGGAGGGACGCGGCCGAAGCCGGCGGCGACCATCGCGGCGCCGCCGACCTCGATCGTTCCGATCGTCGCCATGTCGACGCCGAAGACGAGCGAGAATTCCGCACTCTCGATGGTCATGAGGCGCATGGACCGAGATCCTTCGAAAGGCGTCCGCACCCAGCGGGCGGACGACTCCGTCGCTGGCCGTCATAGTGTAAAACTACGTCCGATAAGAATATTGGTGAGGCTTGTTGATGTCGGACGACAATATGTATTTTCGGTAGCCTGACTACGGATAAGGCAAAATCATATTTTATCCATATCGAAGTATGCGGATTGCATTCAGTCGAAGGATGCTTCGTGATGTTTTGGACGTATGGCTCGGATATTAAGAGTAGTTCTTCAGTGATAGGCGGTCTTCGTGTATTTTCTCTTTACCTGCTCACCGTGCGTGAGTCAGCCTACGAGGCCAATCGGGAGGGTTTCATGCAGACATCCTTGAACGTCGCCGACGTCGAGCCGACCACGCACCGCATCGCCGACGAGGGCGAGGCCATCGATGCGGCCCGGCGGTTCGCGGCGCTGATCGCGCCGGGAGCCGCAGCCCGGGACCGGGAGAGGCGGCTCCCCTTCGAGGAGGTCGAGCAGTACTCCGCGACGGGGCTCTGGGCCCTGAACGTGCCGCGGGAATACGGCGGGCCCGGCGTGTCCTGCGCAACGCTCGGGGCCGTGTTCGGCATCGTCGCCGAGGCGGACCCGTCGATCGCCCAGATCCCGAAGAACCACTTCTATGCCCTGGACGTCCTCGCGCTGACCGGAACGGAAGCGCAGAAGGAGTTCTTCTTCCGGGAGGTGCTGCTCGGCAAGCGCATCGGCCAAGCCGCCTCGGAACGCGGCACGAAGCACGCGATGGACATCAAGACCCGGCTGGTCCGGACGCAGGGCGGGCTGCGGCTCAGCGGCCGCAAGTTCTACACGACGGGGGTGCTGTTCGCCCACTGGATCGCCGTGAACGCGATCGACGACGACGGTCGCTTCGTCCAGGTCTTCGTCCCGCGCGAAAGCCCCGGCGTCGAGGTGATCGACGACTGGACGGGCTTCGGCCAGAAGACGACGGCCAGCGGCACGACGGAGCTGCGCGACGTCCCGGTGGAGCCGGAGCACGTCGTGCCGCTCCAGGCCGCCTACGAGCGCCCGACGCTCGCCGGTCCCGTGTCGCAGTTCCTGCACGCCTGGATCGATGCCGGCATGGCGCGCGGCGCGATCGCGGAGACGATCGCATTCGTCAATACCAAGTCGCGGCCCTGGCCCGACAGCGGGCTCGCCAGGGCGTCGGAGGACCCCTACGTGATCCAGGCCGTCGGCGACCTCAAGATCCGCCTGTTCGCGGCCGAGGCCGCCCTCGACCGGGCCGCCATGCGCCTCGACCTCACCGGCGAGGTGCCGAGCGAGGACGAGGTGGCGGCCGCTTCCGTCGACGTGGCCTGCGCCAAGGTCCTGACCACCGAGCTGGCCATCCTCGCGGCCAACAAGCTGTTCGAGCTCTCCGGCGCGAGCGCGACGTCGGAGGGCTACAATCTGGACCGCCACTGGAGAAACGCCCGGACCCACACGCTGCACGACCCGGTGCGCTGGAAGTACAACCTCGTCGGCGACTACTACCTGAACTCCGTCCACCCCCGCCGCCACAACTATGTCTGAAGTCAGGTACGCCTGAAGTCAGGCGAGCGTGGGCGCCAGCGTGACCGCCAGCCCGTCGAGGTCGGGGGTGATGCGGATCTGGCAGGACAGCCTGGACGCGTCGAGGACGTCGGGCGCGTCGGCGAGCGTCGTCTCCTCGTCGGCCGAGCGCGAGGGCAGGCGGGCGGCCCATTCCGGCGCCACGTAGACGTGGCAGGTCGAGCACAGGCAGCAGCCGCCGCATTCCGCCGGCAGCGGCAGTCCCGCCGCCTTGATGCATTCCATCAGGGGCCAGTCCGCCTCGGCGTGGATCTCGTGCGTGGCGCCGGCATAGTCGGTGACGTGGATCTTCATGCGGCCTGGAACTTCTTCTGAAGGTTCGTGGAGGTCGTCGTGTACTGGAACAGCAGCTTCTTGTCGGGGCGCAGGTAGCGGAACGCCTGCTGCGCCATCAGCGCCCCCTCGTGGAAGCCCGACAGGATCAGCTTCAGCTTGCCGGGATAGTGGTTGATGTCGCCGATCGCGAAGATCCGCGGCACGCTGGTCTCGAACTTCTCGGTATCGACGCGGATGCGGCCCTCGGCCAGGTCCAGCCCCCAGTCGGCGATCGGCCCCAGCTTCATCGTCAGCCCGAAGAAGGGCAGCAGCCGGTCGGCGGGGACTGCGACGCGCCCGCCGTCCGCCGTCTTCACGACCACCGCCGACAGCTCGCCGCCGGCCCCCTGCAGCTCCGCGCATTCGCCCAGCACGAAGTCGATCCTGCCCGCCTCGGCCAGCTCCAGCATCTGGCGCGCCGATTCCGGTGCCGCGCGGAACTCCGGCCGCCGGTGGACGAGGGTGACGCGCTGCGCCACCTCGTGCAGGTTCAGCGTCCAGTCCAGCGCCGAATCGCCGCCCCCGGCGATCACGACGCGCTTGCCGCGCATCGCCTCGATGCTGCGCACGGCGTAGAGCACGCTCCCGCCCTCGTACGCCTCGATGCCCGGGATCGGCGGCCGGCGCGGCGTGAAGCAGCCCGCCCCCGCGGCCACCACCAGCACGCCGGCGTGGAACGCCGTGCCCTGGTCGGTGCGCACGTGCCATCCGCCGTCCCCGGCTGGGCGCACCTCGCTCACGGTCTGGCCGAGATGGAAGCTCGGCGCGAACGGGCGGATCTGCCGGAGCAGGTTGTCGATCAGCTCCTGCCCCGTGCACACCGGCAGGCCGGGGATGTCGTAGATCGGCTTCTCCGGATAGAACTCCGCGCATTGCCCGCCGGGCCTGTCGAGCACGTCGACGACGTGGCACGACAGGTCAAGCAGGCCGAGCTCGAACACCGCGAACAACCCTACCGGGCCGGCGCCGACGATCAGCGCGTCGGTCCGGATCTCGCCGTCGGTCATCTCTTCCGTCTCCATCAGTTGCGGTCCGCCGGCCCGATCCCCTCGGTCCGAGCCAGGCGCTCGCGCGCCTGCCCGGGCGTCTCGGCCCGTGCGTAGGCTTCGATGCCGGCCGCCCGGTCGACCGGGACCGCCTGCGCCAGCGTCGTCCCGCCCGGCGGCTGGAGGTCAGGCGGGAACAGGGCGAGCCGCTGGCTGCGGCCGAGCTTGTCGTCGCGGCCCGGGCTGATGTCGCGCTCGTTGGTGCCGGCGACCGGCGGGCCGGCGACGCCGTCCACGACCTCCAGGTCGAACCACCACCGCTTGGCGGGGTTGCGCCTGCCGTTCTCCTGGACGTCGTCCATCGCGATGATCGCCGGGCGCGCGGCGGGCACCGCGATCGACAGCTCGACCAGCCGGCGCGCCTCGACCGTGTCCTCCCGGTTCCACGGGCACATCTTCATGCACCGCCCGCACGCCGACCCCTTCATCTGGGTGACGCGGTACTTCGTGCATTTCTCGACGTCGGCCTTCCAGATCTCGTAGCCGTTGAACATCACCTTGGAGCCGAAGGAGATGGCGTTGCACGGGCATTCGCGCGCGCATTTGCGGCACTGCGCGCAGAAGTCCTGGACGCCGAAGTCGATCGGCCGGTCGACCGCCATCGGCAGGTCGGTGGTGAACACCACCGATTTCGAGCGCGGGCCGATGAACGGGTTCAGCAGCGTGTCGCCGATGCGCGACACCTCGCCCAGCCCGGCCATCAGGATGGCCGGGTTGTGGATCACCTCGGAATGGGCGTTGGAATGGGACCGGGCCGAATATCCCATCATGCGGCAATGGCCGGCCATGATGCCGGCGATCTCCGCGCCGCGCATGTAGGCGCGCATGGACTGCGAGGCGGAGATCCAGTCGTCCCCGGACGCTCCCTCCATCGTCTCGAAGCCCTGGTCGATCAGCATCACGACGGCGTAGGTGTGGTAGGGCTCGATCGGGGCGCCCTCGACGTCGTCGTGGGAATAGTACATCCACGGCTCGGCGCGGCAGATGCCGACGAAGTCGGCGCCGAGATGGTAGCCGAGAGCCTTGATCGCCTGCGCGTTGCGCTCGGGGTCGCCCAGCTCCCCGCCGCGCCCGGTCGGCGCCAGCGGCGTGCGGGTGCCCTGGTGCGGCACCATGCCCTGGATCAGCGGCTGCATGCCCAGTGCCAGCGGGTGCTTCATCGGGAAGCGCTTCTTCTCCCGCATCGCCTTCTCGCCGAGGTCGCCGGCCTCCGCGCGCTTGAAGAAGTCGGCGCGCTTGGGCACGCGCCGGATCTCCTGCGCGATCACCAGCGTCGTCGGCTCGTCGACCCGCCTGATCGTCTCCATGGGATAGCGGCCGAGATGCAGCGGCCGGGCCTCCTCCTCGTCGTAGTGCCAGCCCGGCCGCGTGCCGTCCTCGCCCATGTAGACCCCGGGCGCGTCGCAGCCGAGGTCGCTTTCCGGGGCGAGCGGCAGGTCGGCCGCGACCCGGTAGTCCATCGTCACCGCGCCGACGCGGAAGCCGCGGCGCAGGAACGGGGCCGCCAGCCGCCCGTTCTCGACCCGGGCCACGCCGGCCCCGACCGCGAGCCGGGCGAGATCGACCAGCGCGTCGCCGGCGAAATGCCCGCGCGCGGAGTAGCCGAGCCGGCGGACGTAGCCCGCCAGCACGGCGGCGATCTCGGCGCAGCGCATGTCGGTGCGGGCGGCGTTCGTGCCGCGGATCCACAGGTCGCCGGGTTCTCCCTCCGCGGGTTCGCGGCCGAACTCGACCGCGAAGACCAGCGCGTGGGTGTGGCCGTCCGGCAGGCCGGCCCGCTCCGCCGGGTCGATCGCGCAGCAGGCCGCGATCGTCGCGTCGAGGAAATAGGCCGACGCCTTCAGGTTCTCGGCGCGCACCGCCGGGTCCTCGGGGACGGATGCGCGCCCCGGTGCCGGCTGCCCGGCGAGCATGCCCGCGAACAGCTCCGCGTATTCGCGGATGCTGCCGGCGGCCGAGTCCGGTGCCGCCTCGATGCCGTCGGCCGGCATCGCCCCTGCGGCGACGGGCGCATCGGGATCGCGGCGCAGGCGCTCGAGGGCGAGGGGGCCGAGATGGTGGGGGCGTTGCCGGTTGGAATGGAGCCGCATCTGCCGTCTCCCTTGATGCCCGCCGCGTGGCGGATGCTGGACGTGGCGTGAAGGCTAGCAATGGTCCGGCCGGATGCCTATACTCGCTACGGCATGAATATCATTCCGGATCGGCATGAAGTGGACGTCAGCCTCCAGCATCTGAAGGTGCTGGAGACCGTCCTGCGCGAACGCAGCCTGACCCGGGCGGCCCATGCCCTGGACACGACGCAGCCCAATGTCAGCAAGGTGCTGGCGAAGCTCCGCCTGTATTTCCGCGACCCGCTCTTCGTCCGGGTGGGCTCGGCGATGGAGCCGACGGCCAAGGCGATCGAGTTGGCGGAGCCCGTGCGCCAGATCCTCGACGCCTCGCGCGCCTTGTGGGTGGAGACGACCGGCTTCGTGCCCGCGCACTCGCGGCGGAGCTTCCGCTTCTTCATCAGCGACGTCGGTGCTGCGCGGCTGGCGCCGCCCCTGATGGCGCGCCTCCAGCAGGACGCGCCCGGCGTCAGGCTGGAGCTGGTCCAGCTCGACGCGCGCCAGCTCCAGCCCAGGCTGGAGAGCGGCGAAGTCGACCTGGCCGTCGGCGCATTCCCGGACCTGGATCGCGGCATAAGGCGGCGCAAGCTGTTCACCGAGCGGCACGTCGCCGTGGTGCGGCCGGGCCACCCGCTCCTGGAGCGAGCGGGCGACGCGGATGCGTTCCTCGCCGCGCGCCACGTCATGGTCGCGGCGTCCGGCCTGGGCCATGCCCATCGCGAGGCGGTGAGGGTCCTGGAGGCGGCCATACCGCCGGAGAACGTGGTGCTGCGGGTGCCGGGCTTCGTGGCGGCCGCCATGGTGGTCAGGCACACGGATGCCGTCCTGACGCTGCCCGGCAATCTCGCATCCTTCATCGTGCCCGAGCTGGGGCTCGCGACCATCGAGCCGCCGCTGGAACTGCCGGTCATCGAGATCGCGCAGTACTGGCACGAGCGGTTCCACCGCGACGGCGGGAACCGCTGGATGCGTTCCGTCCTGCTGGAGATCCTCGGCCGGCGCCTGCGCGAGCGCAGCCGCGCGTGATAAAGGCGCGAGCGCAGCCGCGCGTGATCAAGGCGCGAGCGTAGCCGTGCGTGATCAAGGGCACGGGCGCGGGGAAGACCCCGCGCCCGCCGGGATGGGCCTCGGCTGGACGGCTCAGTTCGAGGCCGCGGCGTTCTCCAGTTCCTGCCGGTAGGCCGAGAGCAGGGCGGCGCCGTCGACCCCCAGCTTCGCGACCTCCTTCGCCCAGGCATCCTCCAGCGGCCGCGTCCGGGCCAGGAGATCCTTCATGAACGCCTCGTCGGCCTGGATCATCTCGACGCCGTTGGCGACGATGGCCTCGTGGGCGGCTTCCTCGTTCACGTCCTGGGCGCGGCCGGCCAGCCGCGCCACCTGCTCGCCGGAGACGGACAGGATGGCCGCCCGGTCCTCCTCCGACAGCTCGTCGAAGGCGGCGGCGTTCATGATCAGCGCCCAACTCGTGTTGTAGAGGCCGCCGCGCACCGCCGTGCCGTAGCGGATGAACCGGTCCAGGTTGAAGGAGCGGATCGGCTCCGTCGGGAAGAACACGCCGTCGACGACGCCGGCGCTGACCAGCTCGTAGGACTCGTTGGCCGGCTTCAGCACGGCCGCGACGCCGAGCGCGTCGGCGATGTCGTTGACGACGCCGCCGCCGACGCGAAAGCGCAGACCGGCGAGGTCGTCGAGGGTGCGGATCGGCCGCTTCGTGTTGAAGATATAGCCGGGGCCGTTCGTGAACACGGCAAGGGTCCGGACGCCGGGGTGCTGGTCGATCGCTGCCAACTCGCGTTCGTAGATGCGCTGGTAGGCCACCGAGGCGGCTTCCGCGGTCTCGCCGGTGCCGCTGAACTCCGCCAGCGTGGCCAGCGGGAAGCGCCCGGGCGAGTAGCCGTGCACGACCGCGGCGACATGGGCGATGCCGCTCGCGACCGCGTCGAAGGTACCGCCGGGGTTGGCGACGGGTTTCGGCAGGACCTGGATCTTGACCCGGCCTTCGGTCGCCTCTTCGACCTGGCTCGCCCAGACCTGCAGCACGTCCTTGAAGATGACGTGCTGCTGGGGCAGCCAGTTGGTCAGGCGCAGCACGGTCTGGGCCCGGGCGTCGGCGGGCGCGGCGAGGACGAGGACGAGTGCCAGGGCGGGGAGCAGCGATGCTAGGCGCTTCTTCATGACTTCCTCCTTGGGGTCCGGCCCGTTGCGTCCCGGCGGGATCGGGCTTCTTCTCGGACGTCGGTTTCGTGGGGCAGCATCCGGCGGCTGCCGGGGCGCGTCATTCCTCATCCATGAGGATGGGAAGCGGCGGCGCCGTTCCCTGCGCCATTCCCCGGGGTCAATGCAGCAGGCCGAAGGCGCGCGGCAGCGCGAGGCTGAGCCAGGGCACCGTCACCAGCAACGCGACGCGGAAGACGTCGGCGGCGACGAACGGGCCGAGGCCGCGGAACACCACGCCGGTCGGCACGTGCGGCACCAGGGTGCGCAGCACGAAGACATTCATGCCCAGCGGCGGTGTGATCAGGCTGATCTCGGTCACGACGACGACGACGATTCCGAACCAGACCGGGTCGAAGCCCAGCCCCGTCATCAGCGGGAAGAACACCGGTACGGTGAGCACGATCATCGAGATGCTCTCGAGCACGCAGCCGAGCAGCAGGTAGACGAGCACCATCGCCGCCACGACCAGCAGCGGATGGACCGAGAACGAGCCGACGAAGGCCGTCAGGTCCATCGAAAGGGTCGTGAAGTTGATGTAGTTCGCGAAGACCAGGGCGCCGGTCAGGATCGCGAACAGCATCGCGGTCGTGCGAGCGGTCTGGCGGAATACCCCGACCAGCTCGCGCAAGCCGGCCGCCCTGCGGGCGGCGGCGAACACCAGCGCGCCGAAGGCGCCGACCGCCGCGGCCTCGGTCGGGGTGAAGATGCCGCCGTAGATGCCGCCCAGCACGACCGAGAACAGCGCGATGACCGCCCAGACGTCGCGCGCGGCGCGCAGGCGCAGGCGCCAGGAAGCGCGGTCGCCGGCGGGCCCGGCCTCGGGGTCCCGCCAGGTCGTCCAGGCCACGGCCCCGGCGTACAGCGCTACCGCGACGAGCCCCGGCAGCACCGCCGCCGCGAACAGGGCGCCGATGTTGGTGTTGGTCAGGATGCCGTAGAGCACCATGATCACCGAGGGCGGGATCAGCACGCCGAGCGTGCCGCCCGCGGCGATCGCGCCGGTGGCCAGGCCGGGCTTGTAGCCGCGCGCCTCCATCTCCGGCAGCGCCACCTTGGAGAAGGTCGCGGTCGTCGCGAGGCTCGATCCGCAGATCGCGCCGAAGCCCGCGCAGGCGAGCACGGTCGACGTCGCGAGCCCGCCGCGCCGGTGGCCGACGAAGCTGTAGGCCAGCGCGTATAGCTCGCGCGACATCCCCGCGCGGGTGACGAGGTCGCCCATCAGGATGAACAGCGGGATGACCGACAGCGTGTACTGGGCGCCGGTCTCGTAGAGGGTCTGGACCACGCTCGCCAGGGCGACCGACGGCGACAGCTTCAGGGCCATGCCGGCGAAGCCGACGATGCCCATCGCGAAGGCCAGCGGCACGCGCAGCAGGCTGAGGGCGAAGAGGGCCAGGAACGCGAGGGAGGCTTCGAGCATGCGTCAGGGTTCCGTATCGGGGGGCCCGCCGCGCGCCAGGACGGCGAAGGCGTGGACCAGGGCCGTCAGCGCGCAGCACCCGCCCATGACCAGGGCCATGCCGCCGACCGGGAGCCGCAGGACGGGCGACTGATCGCCGGCGGCGATCATCTCCAGGCCCCGGCGCGCCATCGCATAGGCGAGATAGGCCAGCACGGCGGCGATGAGCAGGTCGGCCATCGTCCCGACCGCGGCGGCGAGCCGCCGCGACAGCGCGCGCTCGAAGTAGTCGATGGTGACGTGGGTGCCGGTGGCGGACGCCGCGGGCAGCGCCAGGAACACGCAACCCACGATCATCGCCTCGACCAGCTCGATGCTGGATGCGACCGGCGCGTTGAAGACGTAGCGCGACACGACGTCGACCGTGACGATGCCGGTCATCGCGGCGAGACAGGCGGCCGCCAGGACCTCGGCGGTGCCGTTGATGCGGGCCAGCATCGATGCGGGGAGGCTTCTCATTCCGGCAGCGTCCCCGGTCGCGGGGGGCCGGGCAATCCTCATCGATGAGGAATCGGGGGCTTGCGGCAGGGCGGGCCGGCGGTCACATTGTGCCCGGTATCGAAACCGAGCGGCGCGCCATGGCCAAGATCTCACCGTCCCGACGTTACTGGTTCCGTCCTGCCGGGGAAGGGCGGTCGAGTTCGATCGTGCAGCTGGACAACCATCTCGGCGCGCATGACGACTACCTGCTGGTGGCCGCGCTGCAGCTGGGGCTCCAGCAGCCGCCGAGCGGCTCGCCCGAGGAGGTCGTGCGCACGCTGCGCTGGCAGGCGATGTGCGACGGCTGGTGCCGGATCGGCGTCATCGACGTCGCCGGCACTCCGCCCTCGGCCTATGTGAACGCGGTCAGCCGCGAGCATCTGCTGCGCGCCTCGCGCTTCGTCGACGCGGAGCTGCGCGGCACGCTGGCGCGCATCGAGCTCCAGATCGAAAGGGCGCCGGAAGTGCGCGACGTGATGATCGTCACCGAGAAGGCGCTCGACCGCTATCTCACGCACGGCGCCCTCAGCGGCGACTTCGTGCCCGAGCGGGAACTGGCCGGGGGCTGACCGCCGGAACTGCGGGCGCCGTCAGGCGCCCGCGCGCGGGACCGCTACGCCGCATGGCTGGGAAGGCGGCGCTGCCATTCCAGCGAGGTGGCGATGATGGTGCGCAGGTCGTCGTGCCGGGCGCGCCAGCCGAGAAGCTCCCTGATCTTGCTGTTGTCGGCCACGACGCTCGGCGGATCGCCGGCGCGCCTGGGTGCCTCGCGGACCGGCAGGGGCCGGCCCGTGATCCCCTGTATCGCGGAAACGACGTCGCGGACCGAATATCCCCGGCCGTAGCCGCAGTTCAGCACCAGGCTGGGGCCGCCGTCCAGCAGATGGCGGAGCGCCAGCACATGGGCTTCGGCCAAGTCCGACACGTGGATGAAGTCGCGCACGCAGGTGCCGTCCGCGGTCGGGTAGTCGGTGCCGAAGACGTCGAGCCGCGCCCGGCGGCCGAGGGCCGTTTCGCAGGCCGCGCGGATCAGATGGGTGGTCGTCGCCGACATCTGCCCGGTCCGCATCTGCGGGTCGGCGCCGGCGACGTTGAAGTAGCGCAGGACGACGCTGCGCAGCCCGTGCGCCGGGTCCGCGTCGGCCAGCATCTGCTCGGTCATCAGCTTGGAGGCGCCGTAGGGATTGATCGGGGCGGGCCTCGTCTCCTCCGTCACCGGGACCTGCTCCGGCTGCCCGTAGACGGCGGCGGTGGAGGAGAAGATCACCTTGTCCACGCCGGCGTCCAGGCAGCCCTGGAACAGGGAAAGACTGTTGGCCGTGTTGTTCCGGTAGTAGTCGAGCGGCCGTTCCACCGACTCCGGGACGATGATGCTGCCGGCGAAATGCAGGACCGCCCGTACGTCGAACCGCTTCAGCGTGTCCACGACCCGCGCCCGGTCGCCGACATTGCCGCGGACCAGGGGGACCCCGTCCGGGACCAGCGCCGGGTTGCCGGTCGACAGGTCGTCGAGCACGACCGGGCGGAAGCCGGCGTCCAGCAGGGCCAGCACGGCATGGGAACCGATGTAGCCGGCCCCGCCGGTGACCAGGATCGGAGTGTCGTTCACCGGCCGGCCCTCCGGTTGCCGGGGGAGGGCGACTGCGGGGAGTAAGGCATGGCAACCGGCATGATCGGCAACGCTCCGGGCATCGGGAAGGCGGCCTTCGGGCCGCGGCTCCACCCAGAGTTAGGGAACGGCCCGGTGCCTGTCAGTGGCGCATCCCGGTGATCTCCGTTCGGGGCATCGGGGGGCAAGCCTTCCGGTCAGCCGCGCGGAACTCCGGCAGGTGTGCCCGGTTCACGTCTCGAGACCGGAACGGGAGCACGGCGCGGGACCATGGCGGAAGAGGATCGGCATATTCGGGAGCGGCCCGTCGACGCATCGTCGCGCGGCCCCGTGGTGTCGGGGGAACGGGCGCGGCAGGGCAGGATCGTGCTGAACACGCCGGCCCGCCGCTGGATATTCGCCACCGGCCTGCTGGTGCTCGTGGTGGTCGTGATCCTGTTCGGCTGGTAACGACGCCTCATCCCTGGGATCGTGGGAGTTCGCCATGCGCATCGCTGGTATCGCCGCCGCTCTCGTCCTCGCCGGATGCTCATCCCTGGCAGGGACTTCGCCCGGCACGGACGTTGCCGGCGCCGGGATCTGCCAGCCCGAACGCTGGGAGCGCATCCAGGCTCTGTCCACCAAGCCGGAGGTCGACGCGCTCGCGCGCGAGGCCGCGGACAGGTACCGGGCCGGCGACACCGCCGGCTGCCTCCTCGAGTTGAACCGGGCGGAGTACGAGGCTCACGAGGCGCCTATCTACGACTGATCCCCGGCACTCGCCTTTTCCGCGCGGGACCTCGGCTGGCATTCACCTGTTCACGTGATGGACGGGCGCCTCGAGATGGCGCCGAGCGTCCTTGGGGAATGGCAGGAAGGAACCGCCGATGTCCGCGATCATGCTTCGCACCGCTGCCCGCAGTCTTGCGGCCCTCTCGGGGTTGGCCCTTCTGGCCGCCTGCGCCAATCCGCGGACCGACGAGGTCATGCAGGCCCAGGACGCGCTGGTCGGCATGCCGGTCGAGACGCTGCTCTCCTGTGCCGGCGTGCCGGAACGGCGCGCCAGCGCCGCCGGCACCGACTTCTTCACCTATGTCGGCGCGCAGGGTGCGGGCACCGCCGGCCCGACGACGTCGCTGGGCGTCGGCCTCGGGACCGGCGGCGGTGGTTTCGGCTTTGGCCTCGGCCTGCCGCTCGGGACGGCCGGAGGGGGTATCCAGCGGGATGCGTGCGAAGCGACCTTCACGGTCCGCAACGGGGTCGTCCAGCAGGTCCGCTACAGCGGCGACGCGGTCGGGGAATGCTATCCCGTCGTCGCGAACTGCCTCGCGGTGGCTACGGGACCCGTGTCGGCCGTTCGATGATCCCTCCGATCGGCCCGGCCCGCGCGTGCCGCCGCTACTCGGCGGCGCTTCGCGTGTGGGTGAGCAGATGGTCGATCCGCTCCTTCGTGTGCAGCTTTTCAATCTTCATGCGCTTCAGTCCGATCTCGTCGGGCCAGAGGCGCTTTTCTTCTTCCCAGATGAGATGGTCCAGGGTGGCGTGGCGTTCGCGAAGCGAGTCGAGGCTCGGTTCTTCCGACATCGCAGTCCTCCTTGAAGCCTGGGACCGGGCGCAGGATGCGCCCGAGCGCACCGTCGAGAATCAGTGTCGTGGAAGACAGAAGTGTCTGCAAGAGGATTCGCACTCACCGGCGGAAGTATCGCCGCATCGGGGAGGAGCCGATTCGGGATGGTTCCTGCTTCTTCTCAGTTGTCGGGTGCGAGACGGGGAGTGACACATTTTCAAGGCGTTTTGAGCTATTTTACCTCGTATTGGGGGTGCGGTCACAGAAGATAGAATTTCAGAGAAAAGGGCCGAAATAACTCATCTACCATCCTTTCCGACTCTTCTCCCATTCAGGGCGGAGCTGCCTCCATGTTGCCCGGGCCGGACAGCGCCCATGTGACGGGGCGGGGCCGCATCCCGCTCGGGGCGCCGTGCCAGTCCGCCGACGTTCATCGCACTATTTTCCGGAAGGCGGAGCCACCGGCAGGCCATGAGGAAAGCGCCTGCTCGGCGACGGCCTCAAGCATGTCGCGGCTGAAGGCGGCCTTGGCCTACACCGCTCTTGGAACCACGACGAATATCGACGGCCCCTAGTAGATCAGCTCGTCTTCGCCCTTGCCTTCGGCGAGCACGATCTCGCCGCGCGCCGCCAGGTCCTTGGCGAGCTGGACCATGTACATCTGCGACTCGTCGACGTCGCGCACCCGGACGGGGCCCATGGAGGCCATGTCCTCGCGCAGGATCTTGGCGGCGCGCTCGGACATGTTGGTGAAGAACAGGTCGCGGAGCTGCTCGGAAGCCCCCTTCAGCGCCAGCGCCAGCTTGGGCTTGTCGACCACGCGGAGCAGCGTCTGCACGCCGGCCGGGTCCAGCTTCGACAGGTCCTCGAAGGTGAACATCAGCGCCTTGATCCGCTCGGCGCTGTCCCGGTTGCGTTCTTCCAGCGCGGTGATGAACCGGTTCTCGGTGTTGCGGTCGAGATGGTTGAAGATCTCCGCCATCATCTCGTGCGCGTCGCGGCGGCTGGTCCGCGCGAGGTTGGACATGAACTCGGTCCGAAGCGTGCGCTCGACCTGATCGAGCACTTCCTTCTGCACGGATTCCATGCGCAGCATGCGCATGATCACTTCCATCGCGAAGCTCTCGGGCAGCAGGGCGAGCACGCGCGACGCATGGTCCGACTTGATCTTGGACAGGACGAGGGCGACGGTCTGCGGGTACTCGTTCTTCAGGTAGTTGGCGAGCACCGTCTCGTTGACGTTGCCGAGCTTGTCCCACATCGTGCGGCCGGCCGGGCCGCGGATGTCCTCCATGATCTGGTCGACGCGGTCCTTTTCCAGGACCTTCAGCAGCAGGCGTTCCGTCGTGTCGTAGCTGCCGACCAGCGAGCCCGTGCTCGAGATCTGCTCCGCGAACTCGACGAACAGGCGCTCGATGATGTTGGCGCTGACCGTACCCAGGTTGGCCATGGTCTGGGAAAGCTCGCGGATCTCCTCGTCGTCCATGTAGCCGAACAGCTTGGCCGCATGCTCTTCGCCCAGCGCCAGCAGCATGATCGAGGCCTTCTCCGGTCCGGTCAGGCTGCGGTAGTCCTCGCGTACGCGCGTCGCCATGGCGTGTCCTCGCATCACGGTGCGCCCGCACCGCTCATGCGCGCGATGATAGATCAAATCCGCACCGGAAGGTGAGCGCATCATCGTCCGAAGGGGGAGGCGTGGCCTTCCTGCAACATTCGCAGCGGCCCGCGGCATCGGGGCGCGAGCCTCGAAGGGATATCGGATTCGATCCCGGTCCGGGCCGAACCCATATCCGTTCGGGACAGATACGCAAGGCAACGAACCTGTTTGTTTTATGTCTTGATGCGATGGCGATAATTCCTTAGGATTTTAGAGAGTGATGTTTTCTTCGTTCTCAACAAGAAGTTCGGCGGATATGGACAGCAAAACGGCGTATTCGGCCCCCACGGACAGGACCGAGCTGGTCCGGCTCACCACCCGCATAGTTTCGGCCTATGTCCGCAACTCGACGCTGCCGACCGGCATGCTCGCGGGGCTGATCGAGGGCGTGTTCGGCGCCCTGTCGGGCGCAGCCAGCCCACAGCCCGCGCCGTCGGTGGAAAAGCCGCAGCCGGCGGTCCCGATCAACCGCTCGATCCGGCCCGATCACATCGTCTGCCTCGAGGACGGCAAGAAGCTGAAGATGCTGAAGCGCCACCTCTGGTCGCGCTACCGGATGACGCCGGACGAATACCGCAGGAAATGGGATCTCCCCGCCGACTATCCGATGGTGGCGCCGGACTACGCCAAGCAGCGCTCCTATCTCGCCAAGAAGATCGGGCTGGGCAGGTTGGGGCGCGAGGACGGCACCCCGGTCGACGACGGTCCGGACGAGGTCGTCGCGGCGTGAGCTACCGGCCGGTGGGCATCCCTGCCGGTGATCGTCCCGGCTTAACCCTCGGTTAACGGCGCGCCGTCTACCGTCGTCGGGCGGGCGGTGGCCTCAGGCGCGCCGTACGCACCATCGGGTCAGAGCCCGGGTCACGGGCCGGATCGGGGACGGCAGCGACCGATGAGCGAGGAGAAGACGTCACTCGGCTGGAAACGACGCCTGGCCGCATGGTGGGAAGGCTACGAACTGCCGCCGGTGGCGGCGCAAGCCGATGCCCCTTCCACCTGTCTCCCGGCGCCTCCGCCGCCGCCCGGGCCACCGGGGCCGGCCAGTCAGGCCGGCAACGTCAGTCGTTTCGGCAGGCCTCTTTGGACCGCGACGCGGATCGAGGTCGCCGAGAAGATCTGGGGGTCGGGCTTCGCGACCCCTGGCGGCGAGGACTTCATCCCCTACCTCGTGAAGCCGCTCGGCCTGAACCCGGCCATGAGCGTGCTCGACCTGTCGGCCGGCCTCGGCGGGGCCACCCGCCAGATGGCCTCGACCTTCGGGTGCTGGGTCACCGGCCTGGAGGCGTCTCCGGTCCTGGCCGAGGCGGCGATGGAACGTTCGGTGAAGGCCGGCCTCGCCAAGCAGGCGCCGGTCGCGCATTACGATCCCGAGACCTTCCGCCACCCGAAGCGCTTCGACTGCATCTTCGCCAAGGAAGCCTTCGTCTTCATCAAGAACCGCGAGGCGCTGACCGACGCGATCGAGCTGAGCCTGAAGCCGAAGGGGCAGCTCCTGTTCACCGACTACGTATATGAAAAGCAGGCCGCCCCGGGGCCGGCGACCCGTTCCTGGCTCGACAACGAGCCGATCGAGCCGCACGTCCTCACGATCTCGCAGGTCGTGACGTCGCTCCAGCAGCGCAACCTCGACATCCGCATCACCGAAGACATCACGGACACGCACAAGAACCTCATCATCCAGGCGGTCCAGACCCTGACCGGCTTTCTGGAGAAGCACACGCTCGC
>NZ_DASYHS010000051.1:0-38548 GCF_035998295.1 Arenibaculum sp.
CCGGGGGCGTCAAGCCCGAAGCCGCCGAAGGCGGGGGCGCGCAGCGCCCGGCTTTACGCCCCTGGACCGACGAGGCCATCATCACCCTCGGCTCAAGCCGTTGCTCTCGCCCTTGACTCAACGGTGGGGAGTCCTCTCCCGCAGGGAGAGGGAATATTTCTGCATGTCTTTGTTCAGCAAAAAATACTGATCTGGTCACCCGGCTTCACCTTTCGGCTCGCGTCGGAGAGGGGGCCGTCGACCGCCACCCCCACAAACCCCCACAAACCCCCACAAACCCCCACGCTCGTGCGCGAACCCGTGGCGTGACGGTCGCTGCCCCCGGCCGGCGCGCCGGCCCCACCCCCACGCGACCCCCACGAACCCCCACATACCCCCACGCCGAAGCCGATTGCGGCCCGGGGCCGAAGACCATACATTCGCCCCGCGGCAGCAGGCGGCCGCCCCGTGCCCACCATCGCGACCGGTCCATGCAGCCATCCCCGATACCGCAAGCCCCCCTCCCGGAGGGTGCACCCCGTTCCGGGAACGGCGGCCGCAACCGGGGTGGGACGCGCGCGGACGGGCCGGCCGATGGAACCAAACACGTTCCTCCACGTACATTCCGCATGGCCACCACCAGCGCGAAGGCGCGGAACGACGCGGCATGAGCGAGACCCCGGATAGCGGCTCCCGGGCGCCCGACACCGGCGCGGACCTGACCGCCTGCGAGCGCGAACCGATCCACATCCCCGGCAGCATCCAGCCCTACGGCGTGCTGCTCGCCCTCGACCCGGCCGACGGGCGGCTGCTGCAGGCCAGCGCCAACGCCCTCGACGTGCTCGGCGTCGAGGCCGCGTCGGCCGTCGGGCGCACGGTCTGGGATCTGCTGCGCGGCCGCGGGGCCGCGACCCTGCGCGCGCTCGCCGCCCGGACCACCGGCCCCGCCGCCCAGGTGGCGCCCGCGGTCGAGCTGACGGCCGGGGACGGCCGGCGCCTGTTCGACGCCGTCGCCCACCGCTCCGGCGGCACCCTGGTGCTGGAGCTGGAGATCGCCGACGAGGCGTGGCCCGGGCAGCTCGACCAGCCCTACGCCGTCCTGCGCGACTTCGTCGAGGCGCTCCAGCGCGTCGACCGCGTCGACCGCTTGGCCGAGCTGACCGCACGCGAGGTGCGCGCCGTCACCGGCTTCGACCGCGTGATGATCTACCGCTTCGACGCCGCCTGGAACGGCACCGTCATCGCCGAGGACCGCAACGACGCCCTGCCCTCCTATCTCGACCTGCGCTTTCCCGCCTCCGACATCCCGGCCCAGGCGCGCCGGCTGTACGAACGCAACCGCCTGCGCCTGATCGCCGACGCCGGCTACCGGCCGGTGCCGATCGTGCCGGCGGCGAACCCCGACACCGGCGAGCCGCTGGACCTCGGCGGCTCGGTCCTGCGCTCGGTCTCGCCGGTGCATCTGGAATACATGCGCAACATGGGCACCGCCTCCTCGATGTCGGTGTCGGTGCTGCACGAGGGGCGGCTGTGGGGCCTGATCTCCTGCCACAACGCCGTCGCGCGCCGCGTGCCCTACCCCGTGCGCCAGGTCTGCGACTTCCTCGGCACCGTCTTCTCGCTCCAGCTCACCATGATCGAGCGCGCGGCCGACGCCGAGTACCGCATGGAGCTGCGCCGCGTCCAGTCCGCCCTGCTCGCCGCCATGGCGGCCGAGGACCAGTACCTGGACGGGCTGAAGTCCTCGGCCGGCCCGCTGATGGCGCTGACCGCCAGCCGGGGTGCCGCACTCGTGACCCGGGACGAATGCGTCCTGATGGGCACGACCCCGACCGAGGCCCAGGTGCGCGCCATCGTCGACTGGCTGTCCTACCAGCCGCTCGACGACGTGTTCTCGACCGACGCGCTGTCCACCGTCATGCCCGGGGCCGACGCCTTCACCGACGTCGCCTCGGGCCTGCTCGCCATCTCGATCTCGCGCTTCCAGAACAGCTTCCTGCTGTGGTTCCGGCCCGAGGTCGTGCAGACCGTGAAATGGGGCGGCGACCCGAACAAGCCCGCCACCGCCCCGGCCGAGGGCGAGAGCGGGGCCGACGGCGAGCCGGCGCGCCTGCACCCCCGCAAGTCGTTCGAGACCTGGAAGGAGACGGTGCGCCTGCGCTCGCCGCCCTGGCACCCCGCGGAGCTGGACGCCGCGCGCGAGCTGCGCGCCGCCGTCGTCGAGGTCGTGCTGCGCAAGGCCGAGGAGCTGGCGGCCCTGGCCGAGGAGCTGCAGCGCAGCAACAAGGAGCTGGAGGCCTTCTCCTACTCCGTCTCCCACGACCTGCGCGCACCGTTCCGCCACATCGTCGGCTATGCCGAGCTGCTGAAGGACCGCGAAGGCGCGAACCTCAGCGAGCGCGGGCGCCGCTACGTCGAGACGATCATCGAGTCCGCCTTCGGCGCCGGCACGCTGGTCGACAACCTGCTGAGCTTCTCGCAGATGGGGCGCGCCTCGCTGACCCCGGTGCCGGTGGGGATGAACCAGCTCGTGCGCGAGGCGCGCTACCGCCTCGAGCCGGAGACCGCCGGCCGGCGCATCGAGTGGCGCGTGCACGCGCTCGGCACCGTGCGGGCGGACCCGGTGTTCCTGCGCCAGGCGGTGCAGAACCTGCTGTCCAACGCCATCAAGTACAGCCGCGGCCGCGACCCCGCCGTGATCGAAATCGGGCGCGAGGACGGCGAGGCGGGGCCGGTTTTCTTCGTCCGCGACAATGGCATCGGCTTCGACATGGCCTATGTCCACAAGCTGTTCGGCGTCTTCCAGCGCCTCCACCGCATGGAGGAGTACGAGGGCACCGGCATCGGCCTCGCCAATGTGCGCCGCATCGTCGAACGCCACGGCGGACGGGCCTGGGCGGTGGGCGAGCTCGGCCGGGGCGCTACCTTCTATTTCACGCTGCCGGACCTGACCGGCGACCACGCCGTGGGAAAGGATTGAGAGGCATGGCGGATCTGAAACCGATCCTGCTCGTCGAGGACAACCCCAAGGACATCGAGCTGACGCTCGCCGCCCTGGAGAAGAGCCAGCTTGCCAACGAGGTGGTGGTGCTGCGCGACGGGGCGGAAGCGCTGGACTACCTGCGCTGCACGGGACCGTTCGCGGACCGCCTGGGCGGCACCCCCGCGGTCGTGCTGCTGGACCTGAAGCTGCCCAAGGTCGACGGGCTGGAGGTGCTGTCGGCGATCAAGAACGACCCGAAGCTGCGCTCGCTGCCGGTCGTGATGCTGACCTCCTCGCGCGAGGAGCGGGACGTCGTGCGCAGCTACCAGCTCGGCGTCAACGCCTTCGTCGTGAAGCCCGTCGACTTCCGCGAGTTCTTCCAGGCGATCCAGGAGGTCGGCGCGTTCTGGGCCGTCCTGAACGAGCCCCCGCCCGGCCTCGGTCTGCGGGCCCTCTGACCCGATGAACAGCCTCGCCCCCCGCGTCGCCGACGCCGAGTCCCCGATGCGGGTCCTGCTGCTGGAAGACAGCCCCCTCGACGCCGACCTGATCCGCGAGCACGTCTCGCGCGCCGGCCCGCCCGTCCTGATCGACCATGTCGGCGACCGCGGGACGTTCGAGGGCGCGCTGCGGAGCCGGACCTACGACGCCATCCTCGCCGACTACGTGCTGCCGGGCTTCAGCGGCGACGCGGCGCTGGACATCGCCCGCGTCGTGGCGCCCCAGACCCCGTTCATCTTCGTCTCCGGCACGCTGGGCGAGGACGTCGCGGTCGAGGCGCTGAAGCGCGGCGCCACCGACTACGTGCTGAAGTCCCGGCTGCAGCGCCTGCCCTCCGCGCTGGCGCGCGCCGTCGCCGAGGCGCGCGAGCGGGTCGAGCTGGCCCGGACCGGGCAGGCGCTGCGCGCCAGCGAGGCGTGGCTGCGCCTGGCGCTGGAGGCCGGGCGGCTCGGCACCTGGGAGATGGACGCGCGCACCGGCCGCCTGCTGCGCACGGACTATTTCGGCCGCCTGTTCGGCTATGGCGACGGGCAGCCGGAATGGACCCCCGAGACGCTGCTGTCCCACGTCCATCCCGAGGACCGTGACGCGCTGGAGCGGGAGTTCCGCCGCGCCGCCGCGGCCAATGCCCAATGGCATGCCCAGTGCCGTCGCCGGCGCGCCGGCGACGGCGAGACGCGCTGGGTCGAGTTCTCCGGCGGGCCGGCGCCGGGCGACGGCGGCCGGCTGTCCGGCATCGTCGCCGACATCACCGAGCGCAAGACCGCCGAGACGGCCCAGCGCCTCGCCAACGAGACGCTGGAACGCCGCGTGGCCGAGCGCACCGAAGCGCTGGCCGGCATGGTCAACCGCCTCAACGCCGAGATCCTGCAGCGCGAGCGCACGGAATCGGCGCTCCTCCAGGCGCTCAAGATGGACGCGATCGGCCAGATGACCGGCGGCGTCGCGCACGACTTCAACAACCTGCTGACCATCCTGGTCAGCCATCTCGACCTGATCCAGCACAGTGCCGACGACGCCGGCCGGGTGCGCCATCTGGCGGCGGCCGCCCTCGACGCCGCCGACCGCGGCGTGCGCCTGACCGGCCACCTGCTGGCCTTCGCCCGGCGCCAGGCCCTGCGGCCGGAGACCGTCGGCGTCAACCGCCTGATCCGCGACTTCGAGCCGCTGGTCCGCCGCGCGCTGGGCGAGGCGGTGGAGCTGTCCCTGGACCTCGACCCCGAGGCCGGCTCCTGCCACATCGACCCGACCCAGTTCGAGGTCGCGATGCTGAACCTCGCGGTGAACGCCCGCGACGCCATGGGCGAGAGCGGCCGCCTGACGATGCGCACGACCCGGCGCCGGCTGGACGGCGCCGACGCGGATGCCGCCCAGCTCGAGCCCGGGACCTATGTCGAGGTCGCGATCGCCGATACCGGCCCCGGCATCCCTGAGGACATCATCGGCCGCGTGTTCGAGCCCTTCTTCACCACCAAGGGCGTCGGGCGCGGCAGCGGCCTCGGCCTCAGCCAGGTCTACGGCTTCGCCCGCCAGTCCGGCGGCGGCGCCGTGATCGAAAGCGAGCCCGGCGCCGGCACCCGCGTCGCGCTGTACCTGCCATGCGCCGCCGGCCAGGAGACCGAGCAGGTCCGCGCCAATCCCGCGGAAGGCGCGCTGCAGGCCGGGCGCGGCGAGCTGGTGCTGGTGGTCGAGGACGACGACCTGGTCCGCGCCGCCACGACCGAGGCGCTGGGCGAGCTCGGCTACCGCGTCGCCGTCGCGGCCGACGGCGCCCAGGCGCTGGCGGCGCTGGAGCGCGAGCGGCCGGACATCCTGTTCACCGACCTGGTGATGCCGGGCGGCGTCAGCGGGCTCCAGCTCGTCGCGACGGCGCGCCGGCGCTGGCCCGACCTGCCGATCCTGATGACGTCCGGCTACACCGCGCCCGACACGTCCGGCGGTCCCGCCGACGTCCCCACCGGAGTTCCGCTGCTGAGCAAGCCGTACCGCCGCGCCACCCTGGCGCAGGAACTGCGCGGCCTGCTGGACGCCGCCCCCGAACCGCCGACCGCGCCCGCGCCGCCGCCGCCCCCGCCGGCCAACGCGAACCAGGCCGACGCGGAACCCGGCGGGTCCGGCCCCGCCGACGGGCTGCGGGTGCTGCTGGTCGAGGACGAGTCGCTGATCCGCATGGCCTGCAGCGACGCCCTGATCGAGCTCGGCCATTTCGTGGAGGAGGCGGGCGACGGCCCCGAGGCGCTGGCGGCGCTGGACGCGGGCCGGCGGTTCGACGTCCTGATGACCGATGTCGGCCTGCCCGGCATGCGCGGCACCGAGCTGGCCCGCCTCGCGCGCGAGCGTTACCCCGGCATCTGGGTCGTCTACGTCACCGGGCAGGCGCCGGGCGGTGGCCTCGACGCCGAGCCGCGCACGCTGGTCCTGTCCAAGCCCTACCGCCGCGAAGACCTCGAGCAGACGCTGCGCCGGGTGCCGCGGACGTGACGGTGCCCGCATCGGGAAGCACCCGCGACGCGCTTCGCTCCGCGACGCACGAGCGGCACGAGGCGCTGCACGCGGCCGGGCCGTTCGCGGCGCTGATGGACGGGCGGCTGACCCGCGAGGGTTACGGCCGGCTCCTGCTGCGCCTCTACGGCTTCCACCGGCCGCTGGAGGACGCGCTGCTCGCCCCCGAGGCCTCTGCCGAGCTGGCGCGCTTCGGCCTCGACCCCGCGCGCCTGAAGCGCGCCGGCCGGCTGCGCCTCGACCTCGCGGCGCTGGGGATGGGGCCGGACGAGATGGACGCAGCACCCCGCGTGGCGCTTGCGCCCGCGGCGGCACCCGGCTGGGCGATGGGGCGGCTCTACGTGCGCGAGGGCTCGACGCTCGGCGGCCGGGTCATGGCCCGCCGGCTCGACGGGCTGCTCGGTTCCGGCGACGCCGCCCGCCTGTTCCTGGCGGGTGCCGGGGCCGGCGCCGGAGATGGCGGCGACGTCGGGCTGTGGCGGGACTGCTGCCGCGCCGTCGAGGCATGCGGGGCCGACCCGCGCCGGCGCGCCGCCATGGTCACCGCCGCCCTCGACGTCTTCGAGCGCTTCGCCGACTGGTTCCGGGCCTCCCCCTGACCCGACGCGCGCCGCGGCGTGTTACGCACACGCATGCCAGCGGGGGGGACGGGACATGGGCGACGGCTTCGAGTATTTCCGCGACCACCACGTCGAGAACATGGAGCGCATGTTCGCGGCCGTCAGCGACCTCTACGCCCGCTACTGGGACGACTTCTTCCACTTCGCGATCCACGAGGACCCCGGCGAGAGCCGCGAGCGCGCGTTCGAGCGGACGCACCGCCGCTACATGGAGGCGTTGCGGATCGAGCGGGCGCGCTCGGCGGCGGACCTCGCCTGCGGGCGCGGCGGCTTCGCGAACGTGCTGGCGCACCACGCCGCCGGCACGGTGCTCGGCATCGACGTCTCGCCGGCGCAGCTCGCCCAGTGCCGGCGCTTCCAGCGCCCCAACCTGGCCTTCCGGCGCCACGACATCATGCGGGTGCACGAGCTGGGACAGCGCTTCGACGCCGTCTCCTTCCTGGACGCCGACTGCTACCTGCCGGACAAGGGCCTCGCGGTCGAGCGCATCGCCTCGGTGCTGGAGCCGGGCGGCCGCTTCCTGCTGCTGGCCTGGTGCAAGCGCGACGGGCTCAACGCCCTGCAGGAGGAGCTGGTGCTCCATCCCTTCATGCGCGCCTGGGGCGTGCCGGGGCTGGAGACGCCGTCCGGCTACCGGCGCCACTTCGCGCGCGCCGGCCTGCGCCTGCTGGAGGAGAGCGACCTGAACGAGGCCGTGCGCCCCAACTGGGACTACGGCTACCGCCGCGCGGTCGAAGGCGTGGCCGAGCTGTCGGCCGCCGACCTGCCGCGCTTCCTGTGGCAGGGCGTCGTCCAGGGCCCCGACAGCCTGCGCCTGGTCAAGGAGCAGTTCGCGGCCGCCCTCTACATCAAGGCGGGCTTCGACGCCGGCTTCCTGCGCTACGTCCTGTTCCTGGCCGAGAAGGCGTGAACGCCGGCGCAGCCCTGCCATGCCCCGCGGCGGGCTTGGTCCGGGCGTGCGGTATGCATACTCTTGCAATGGCCCGTCCCGACCGAACCGAAGACCGATGCCAGAGCCCCTCTCCCGGCCGCCTTCCGTCGCCATGCTGGTCGCGTTCACCGCGATCGGGCCGCTGGCGCTCAACCTGCTCGTGCCGTCGGTGCCGGGCATCGCGGCCGACCTCGACGCCAGCTACGCGACCGCGCAGCTCACGCTGACGCTCTACCTCGTCGGCATCGCCGCCGGCCAGCTGCTGTACGGCCCGCTCTCCGACCGGTTCGGGCGCCGCCCGGTGCTGCTCGCCGGGCTCGCGGCCTTCGTCGCGGCGAGCGCCGCGAGCGCGCTCGCCGGCTCGATCGGGATGCTGATCGGCGCCCGCATCGCCCAGGCGGTCGGCGGCTGTGCCGGCATGGTGCTGAGCCGCGCGATGGTCCACGACGTCTACGGCCGCGAACGCTCGGCCTCCGTGCTCGCCTACGTCGTCATGGCCATGGCGGTCGCCCCGGCGGTCGCGCCGGCGCTGGGCGGCTTCCTCGACGCCTGGTTCGGCTGGCGCGCCGGCTTCTACCTGACCAGCGCGCTCGGCGCCCTCGTGCTGGTGTGGGCGGTGTTCCGCCTGCCCGAGACGTATCACGAGCGGCGCGCGCTGCCCGACGCGCTCAGCATGCTGCGCGGGTTCGGCGGGCTGCTGTCGTCCCGGGCCTTCCTGGGCTTCGCGCTGACCACCAGCTTCGCCTCGGCCGTCTATTTCGGCTTCCTGGCCGGCGCGCCCTACGTGATGGACACGCTGCTCGGCCTCGGGCCCGAGACCTACGGCCCGCTGTTCGTCCTGATCTCGCTCGGCTACATGGCCGGCAGCTTCTTCGCCGCGCGCATGTCCGTGCGCATGGGGCCCGAGCGCATGCTCGTGCTCGGCACCCTGATGGGGCTGGGGGGCACGGTGCTGATGGTCGCCCTCACCGCCCTGTTCGGCGCCGGCCAGTGGTCCCTGTTCCTGCCGATGGCGCTGGCCGCGGCCGGCAACGGCGTCGGCAACCCCAACGGCGTCGCCGCCGCGATCTCGGTCGACCCGCGCGCCGCCGGCACGGCGTCGGGGCTGCTGGGGGCGCTGCAGATGGGGGTCGGCGCCATCGCCACGGTGATGGTCGGCGCCGTCCAGGGTTCGAGCGCGCTGCCGATGACGCTGATCCTTCTGGGCTTCGCCATCGCCTCCCTCATGACGCTGGCGCTCGCCGTGCGCGGCCGGCGCGCACAGGCACGGCCCCTGGCCGCGGCGGACTGACAGCCTAGGACCGCCGCTTCAGCACCAGGGCGAAGGCCCCGCGCGCGGCCGGCAGCGGCAGGCGGGAGGCCGCGCGCATCAGGGCGCGCACGGCGGCAGGCGGCGCCCCCTCGCCCTCGTGGCTGGGCAGCCCCGGCAACGCGTGCAGCCCCTCGGGTTCCAGCCCGCAGGACCGGGCGAGGCGGGCGAGGCCGCGCGGGGACAGGTGGCGGTCGCCCTCGAACAGCCGGGCGGGCGCGCCATGCCTGAGCCGATGCCACAGGAACGCGGGGTTGGCGGGGTGCGGGGCGACGATCACGACCCGCCCGCCCCCGGCCGGCCCGCCCCCGGCCAGCCGGTCGCGGCACGACGCGAGCGCCGCCGCCCGGTCGGGCAGATGCTCGATCACGCCCAGCAGCAGCACCGCGTCGAAGGGCTCCGTCCCCGTATCGGCCGTCACGGCGTCGCCGGTGAGGAAGCGGAGGTTGGCGATGCCCGCCGCCTCGGCATTGGCGCGCGCGCGGTCGATCATGGCGGGGCTGAAGTCGACCCCGACCCCCTCGCCGATCGCGGGGGCGAGGGCGACCAGGTGCTGCCCGGTGCCGCAGCCGAGCTCCAGGACCCGCCGGCGCCCGGCGCACAGCCGCTCCAGCAGGGCGAGCCGTGCCCGGAACTCCGCCGCGCGCGGGGAGTGGCGGCCATGCTCGGCGTCCCAGGTCGGGGCGAAGCGGTCGAAGGCGGCGGGGCTGCTGCGCATCGTTCTCGGTCCGGTGACGACGGCCGGCGGCGACGGCTGGGCGCGCCGGCTGTTCCCGGAAGAATACGCCGCCCCTTCGAATCTGTCCCGGCATCTGCTAACCCAGGGGCGGAACACGGAACCGGAGAAGACCATGACCGCTGCCCCCAAAGGCGCACCGACCCTCTCGGGCCTAGACCTGCTCTCGTTCATGATCGACAGGGCGAAGGCGGCCGGGGCGGATGCGGCCGACGCGGTGACCTTCGACTCGGCCTCGCTGGCGCTCTCGCAGCGTCTCGGCAAGCCCGAACGGCTGGAGCGCGCGGAGTCCGGCGACCTGGGCCTGCGCGTCTTCGTCGGCCACCGCCAGGCGATCGTCTCCACCACCGACCGCACGCGCTCCGCGCTCGAGGAACTGGTCGAGCGGGCGGTCGCGATGGCGCGCACCGTGCCCGAGGACCCGTATGTCGGGATCGCCGACCCGTCGCAGCTCGCCCGCGAATGGGACGACCTCGACATCTGCGACCCGGTGGAGCCCGCGGCCGAGGAGCTGATCGAGCAGGCGCGCCGCGGCGAGGAGGCGGCCCTGGCCGTCCCCGGCGTCAACAACTCCGAAGGGGCCGAGGCGGGGTGGAGCCGCACCACGGTGGCGCTCGCGGCCAGCAACGGCTTCTCCGGCGGCTACTCGCTGTCGCGGCGCAGCCTGTCGGTCTCGGTGCTGGCCGGCAGCGGCACCGGGATGGAGCGGGACTACGACTTCTCCTCCAAGGTCTACGGCGCCGACCTCGACGATGCGGAGGCGCTCGGCCGCTCGGCCGGCGAGCGCGCGGTGCGCCGGCTCAACCCGCGCAAGGTGCGCACGGCCCGCGTGCCGGTCGTCTTCGACCCGCGGGTCTCGCGGGGGCTGCTCGGCCATCTCACGGGCGCCATCACCGGGCCGGCGATCGCGCGCGGCACCAGCTTCCTCAAGGACCGGCTGGGCCAGCAGGTGTTCGCCGCCGGCATCACGATCGTCGACGACCCGCACGTGCGCCGCGGCATGCGCTCCAAGCCCTTCGACGGCGAGGGGGTCGCGACGACGCGGCGCAACCTCGTCGACGGCGGCCGGCTGACGACCTGGCTGCTCGACCTGCGTTCGGCCCGCCAGCTCGGGCTGGAGACGACCGGCCATGCGGCCCGCGGCACCTCCTCGCCGCCGACGCCCGCCCCGACCAACATCTACATGCAGCCGGGCTCCAGGAGCCCGGAGGCGCTGATCGCCGACATCGGCCAGGGCCTCTACGTGACCGAGCTGATGGGCATGGGCGTCAACGGCGTGACCGGCGACTACAGCCGGGGTGCCGCCGGCTTCTGGATCGAGAACGGCGAGATCGCCCACCCGGTCAGCGAGCTGACGATCGCCGGCAACCTCAAGGAGATGTTCCTGAACGCCGAGCCGGCCGACGACCTCGTCCTGCGCTACGGCATGGACGCGCCCACGGTCCGCATCGAAGGCATGACCGTGGCCGGCCAGTAGCCGTCACGCCTGCTGGGCGGCCGCGACCATGGTCCCGGCCGACCCGGCGCCCGGGCGCCGCCGGCGCTGGAGCAGCACGACGACGCCGAGCAGGGCGAGCGCCGGCAGGAACATCCAGTGCTTGGCCGGGCGCACGGCCGGGATCTCCGCCCCGAGCACGACGTTGTCGAGCTCCAGGCCGAGCCGGTCGGCGGTGCTGCCGAAGCGGACGTCGTCGACGATGATCGCCCCGTCCCACGGGGCGAGCGTCAGCCCCGCCGCGGCGAGCCGCGCCTCGCCCGGGCCCGGCCCGCCCATCGGCAGCTTCACGACCTTCTCCACCACCCGGCCGGTGCGCGATTCCGCCTCGACCCGCAGGCGCAGGAACCCGCCCTCGGGCAACGCCTCCGCCAGTTCGGCGACGCGCTCCGGCCCGGCGGCCGCGTAGGGCGGGTACAGCATGTCCATCCAGAAGCCGGGCCGGAACAGCGTGAAGCACACCAGCAGCAGGGCCACCGTCTCGTACCACCGGCTCCTGACCAGGAAATGGCCCTGGGTCGCGGCGACGAACAGCAGCATCGCCGCCAGCGCGCTGGCGGCGACCAGGATCGCGTGCAGCGGGCCGGTGATGCCGATCATCAGCAGCTCGGTGTTGAAGATGAACAGGAAGGGCAGCAGCGCCGTGCGGATCGCGTAGACGAAGGCCTGGGCGCCCGTGCGCACGGGGTCGGCGCCGGAGATCGCGGCGGCCGCGTAGGAGGCGAGCCCGACCGGCGGCGTCACGTCGGCCATCAGGCCGAAATAGAAGACGAACAGGTGCACCGCGACCAGCGGCACGGCGAGGTCGTTCTGGGCGCCGAGCTCGACCATCACGGGCGCCATCAGGGTCGCGACCACGACGTAGCTCGCCGTCGTCGGCATGCCCATGCCCAGCACGATGCAGATCACCGCCGTCAGCAACAGCATCACCATCAGGCTGCCGCCCGACAGGAAGCCCACCAGCTCCGTCATCACGAGGCCGATGCCGGTCAGCGACACGGTGCCGACGACGATGCCGGCCGCGGCGGTGGCGATGCCGACCCCGGTCATGTTGCGCGCCCCCGCCACCAGCCCGTCGACCAGGTCCGCGAGCCCCGCGCGCAGGGGCTCGCCGAGCCGCGTCTCGCCCCGGAACAGGGCGGTCAGCGGGCGCTGGGTCACGACCACGCCCATCAGGAACAGCGTCGCCCAGAAGGCCGAGAGGCCCGGCGACATGCCCTCGACCATCAGGCACCAGACCAGCACCACCACCGGCAGCAGGAAGTGGAGGCCCGTACGCGCCGTCTCCACGAACCCCGGCAGCGTCAGCAGCGCGCCCTCGGTCTCGTCGACCGCGAGGTCGGGATAGCGCGCCCGGTAGGAAACGAGGCCGACATAGACGAGGACGAGCAGCGCGCCCAGCACGGGTGCCGCCGCCGCGCCCAGCACGCCCTTGGTCCAGCCGACGCCCCAATAGACGGCGCCGGCCAGGATCACCATGCCGGCGAAGCCCAGCCCGGCCCCGGCGAGCGCACCCGGCCCGCGAGAAGGGCGGCTGCGCGGCACGCCCCTCAGCCCCATCTTCACCGCCTCCAGGTCGACGATGTAGAACAGCGCGATGTAGGAGATGATCGCCGGCAGGAACGCGTGCTGGACGAGCTGCGCGTAGGGGATGCCGACATATTCCGCGATCAGGAAGGCGGCGGCGCCCATGACGGGCGGCATGATCTGGCCGTTGACGCTGGCGGCGCACTCCACCGCGCCGGCCTTGGTCGCGGGATAGCCGACCCGCTTCATCAGCGGGATCGTGAAGGTGCCGGTCGTCACCACGTTCGCGATCGAGGACCCCGAGATCAGCCCGGTCATGCCCGAGGACACGACCGCCGCCTTGGCAGGGCCGCCGCGCATGTGGCCGAGCAGCGCGAAGGAGAGCTGGATGAAGTAGTTGCCGGCACCGGCCTTGTCGAGCAGCGAGCCGAACAGCACGAACAGGAACACGAAGCTGGTCGACACGCCCAGCGCCACGCCGAACACGCCTTCGGTCGTCAGCCAGTACTGCGACATCGCGCGCGAGACCGAGGCGCCCTTGTGGGCGATCAGGTCGGGCAGCCAGGGACCGGCGAAGGCGTAGCCGATCATCACCAGGGCCACCACCGTCAGCGCCGGGCTGACCGCGCGGCGCGCGCATTCCAGCAGCAGCAGCAGGCCGGCCGCGGCCACCCACAGGTCGAGGGACGTCGGCAGCCCGGGACGCAGCGACAGACCGGCATAGAACAGGTAGAGGTATCCCGCCGAGAACGCCCCGCCCAGCGCCAGGAGCCAGTCCGCCACCGGGACATGGGCGCGCGGGCTGGAGCGGAAGGCGGGATAGGCGGTGAAGGTCAGGAACACCGCGAAGGCGAGATGGATCGAGCGCGCCTCGGTGTCGTTGAGAATGAACAGGTTCAGCGCGAAGGGCAGCGGCGAGGCGTACCAGAGCTGGAACAGCGACCAGGCGAGCGCCACCAGCATCAGGAGCTTCGCGGCAGCGCCTCCGGGCTTGCGCCCGCCGAGATCGGCCTCTTCGACCATGGCCTCGAGGGCGGCGCGGTCGAGCTCGGTCCTGGCCGGCGGTGCAGTCATGGAAAGCCTCTGGTTCTGCAGACGGGTGCGGAGACGGGAGGGGCGGTCCCGCGAGGAACCGCCCCGGCGGCCGGACCTACATCCAGCCCTTCTCCTTGTAGTAGCGCACCGCCCCCTCGTGCAGCGGGGCCGACAGGCCGGCCTGGATCATCTGCTTGGGCTCCAGGTTGGCGAAGGCGGGGTGGAGCTTCTTGAACTCGTCGAAATTCTCGAACACCGCCTTGACGACGCGATAGACCGTCTCGGCCGGAGTGTCGGCCTTGGTGACGAAGGTGGCGGCGACGCCGTAGGTCGACACCGGGTCGGGGTTGTTGGCATAGAGGCCGCCCGGGATCGTCGCGCGGGCGTAGTAGGGCCGCTCGGCCACCAGCTTGTCGACGGCGGGCCCGGCCAGCGGGATCAGCTGCGCGCCGCAGGCCGTGGTCGGGTCCTGGATGTTGGCCGACGGATGGCCGACGGCGTAGAAGAAGCCGTCGATCTTGTTGTCGCACAGGGCCGGGCCATGCTCGTCGGGCCGCAGCTCGGACGCGAGCGAGAACATGGACAGGTCCGTGCCCATGGTCTTCAGCAGCTCCTCCAGCGAGTTGCGCGTGCCCGAGCCAGGATTGCCGACGTTGAAGCGCTTGCCCTTCAGGTCCTCGAACGCCTTGACGCCGGCATCCGCCCGCGCCAGCACCGTGAACGGCTCGGGATGGACCGAGAAGACCGCGCGCAGTTCCTCGTACGGCCCGGCGTCCTTGAAGCCCGCCTCGCCCTTCAACGACTGATACTGCACGTCCGACTGGGCCATGCCGAAGTCGAGCTCGCCCTGGCGCAGCGCGTTGACGTTGAACACCGAGCCGCCGGTCGATTCGACCGAGCAGCGGATGCCGTGCTCCTTGCGGTCCTTGTTGACGAGGCGGCAGACGGCGCCGCCGACGGCGTAGTAGACGCCCGTCACGCCGCCGGTGCCCACCGTGACGAAGTTCTGCTGGGCCGCGGCGGGGCCGCCGAAGCCCGCCAGCATGCCCGCGGCGCCGAAGGCCGCGAGCGCGAGTCTCGTTCTGGACAGCACGTGTGTTTCTCCTCGGAGGGTCATCGGCCTCCCCTTTCGGGTAGCCCATAAAGTGGTATGACCCTCCTCAGCCCGCCACGTCAAGCAGCGCCGCGTCCACGGCGGCGGCGAGCCGGTCGGCGACGGCGTCCAGGTCGTCCTCGGAAACGATGAAGGGCGGGGCGAGCAGGACGTGATCGCCGGACCGGCCGTCGACCGTCCCGCCCATGGGGTAGACCAGCAGCCCGCGGGCCATGGCCTGCCGCTTGATGCGCGCATGCAGCCTCAGCCCCGGGTCGAAGGGCTCGCGCGTCGCCCGGTCGCGCACCAGCTCGATCCCCTGGAACAGGCCCCGGCCGCGGATGTCGCCGACATGAGGGTGGTTGGCGAACCGGTCGCGCAGCCGCTCGTAGAGCCCCCGGCCGCGCCGGGCGACGGTCTCCAGCAGACCGTCGCGCCGGATCACCGTCTGGACGGCCAGCGCCGCCGCGCAGGCGACGGGATGGGCGAGATAGGTGTGGCCGTGCTGGAAGTAGCCGGTGCCGTCGAGGACCGTACGGTAGATCCGTTCGGCGACCAGCACGGCCCCGATCGGCTGGTAGCCGCCGCCGAGCCCCTTCGCGACCGTCATCAGGTCGGGGGCGATCCCCTCCTGCTCGCACGCGTGCAGCGTGCCGGTCCGTCCCATGCCGCACATCACCTCGTCCAGGATCAGCAACACGCCATGGCGGTCGCACACGTCGCGCACGCGCCGGAAATATCCCGCGACCGGCGGCACCGCGCCGAGAGTGGCGCCGACGACCGTTTCGGCGACGAAGCCGGCGACACGGCCGGGCCCGAGGCGAAGGATTTCCGCCTCGAGCTCGGCCGCGAGCCGCCCGGCATACTCCTCCTCCGTTTCCCCTGGGGTCTGGCCGCGATAGGCGTAGCAGGGCGAGACATGGGCGACGTCGACCAGCAGCGGCGCGAAGGGCGCGCGGCGCCAGGCATTGCCGCCGACCGCGAGCGCCCCCAGCGTGTTGCCGTGGTAGCTCTGCCGCCGGGCGATGAAATGCACGCGCTGCGGTTCGCCGTTGTCGACGTGGAACTGGCGGGCGAGCTTCAGCGCCGCCTCCATCGCCTCCGACCCGCCGGAGACGTAGTAGACCCACCCGATGCCCGGCGGCGCGGTCTCGACCAGGAAGTCGGCAAGCCGCTCGGCGGGCTCGGTGGTGAAGAAGCTGGTATGGGCATAGGCGAGGCGGCCGGCCTGGTCCCGCAGCGCGGCGGTCACTTCGGGATGACCGTGCCCGAGGCAGGAAACGGCAGCGCCGCCGGACGCGTCGAGATAGCGACGCCCCTCGGCGTCGATCAGATGGACCCCCTCGCCGCCGACGGCGACGGGCATGGACGTCTTGGGATCGCGGTGAAAGATGCGGGTCACGGGGGACACTCCTGGCAGAAGCATTCGGCGCCAGCTCTGCTTATAGGGCCATTCCGGCCGCCCGTCATGATCCGTCCCCCGGGCGCTGAGCCGCCCATCTACCTTCGCCGGGCGTTGCGGCGGCGGCGCGAACACTCACATAGGAGGAGGCCATACGGAGACGCGACATGGAAAACAGCGTGAGGGACAACGCGGCGCGCGGCCGCTACGAACTCGACGTCGAGGGGCAGACGGTCTTCGCCGACTACCGGCGCGACGCGGATACCGTCGTGATCCGCCACGTCGAGGCGCCGCCGTCGCTACGCGGCACGGGTGCCGCCGGGCGGTTGATGCAGGGCATCGTGGAGACGATCCGCAGCGAAGGACTGAAGGTCGTCCCGCTGTGCAGCTACGCCTCGGTGTGGATGCGCCGCCACCGCGAGCATCACGACCTGCTGGCCTGATCCAGCTCCGCCGCGCGCGCCAGCAGGCGCAGCGCGGCGGCGTAGGTAGGCACCTCGGCGAGCAGGCCGTCGACCTCGGCGCGGTCGCGGCCGGCGGCACGCGCCGCCTCGAAGGCGGCGACGATGCGCCGGGCGCGCACGACCTCCTCGGCGGACGGGGTCAGCACGCGGTTGATCGACGGTGCGTGCCCCGGGGAGACCAGCGACTTGGCCTTGTAGCCGAGCCTGCGGGCCGTGCGCGCCTCCGCCTCGGCACCAGCCTCGTCCCCGAAGATGTAGGGGCAGTCGATCGCGAGCACCCCGGCGGCGACGCACTCCACCAGGAAGCGGGAGCGCACATAGGACAGCTCCAGCCCTTCGCGCGTCCGCTCGGCCCCCAGGTCGGCGACCATGTCCTCGCTCGCGACCAACGCGCCCGTGACGCGCGCGCTTGCCCCGGCGATGGCGGCGGTCCGCACCAGGCCGGCGGCCGATTCGACGTTGGGCACGAGTTCGGTGGAGCCGGCGGCGATCCCGAACTCCGCCTCCAGCGCCGACACCGCCGCCTCCAGCGCCACGACCTGCTCCGGGCGGGCGACCTTGGACATCATGACGATGTCGGGCCGGCCGGCCATCGCCGCGCGCAGGTCGTCGCCGCCGACGGTCTCCAGCGGGTTGACCCGCACGGCGGCCAGGACGCCGGCCGCGCGCCATGCCGCGTAGACTTCGGCCGCGAGCCCGCGCGCCTCGCCGCGGCGCTCGGCCGGGGTGAAATCCTCCAGCTCCTGTATCAGCACGTCGGCGCCCGAACGCGCCGCGTCCAGGAGGGCGGAGCGGTCGGCACCCGGCAGGAACAGCCAGGACCGCCGCAGATGGGGGGCACGGCGCGGCGCAGGGATCATGGCGGGTCCTCCGAACGGCGAAATGCGCCGCACGCGAGCAACCATGAGTCGCGGGCCGTGCGGGCCTCGATCATACTTAACCCGTCGAACGCAGAGGAGGAACGGGTCATGGCGGGACGGTTGGAAGGCAAGGTCGCGCTGGTCGTGGGCGCCGGGTCGAGCGGACCGGGCTGGGGGAACGGCAAGGCGACCGCCGTGCTGTTTGCCCGGGAAGGCGCGCACGTGGTCTGCGCCGACCTGAACGAGGAGGCTGCCCGGGAGACCGCCGCCCTGATCGAGGGCGAAGGCGGCACCGCGCTCGCCGTCCGGGCCGACGCCGCGCAGTCGGCCGAGATGGAGCGCCTGGTCGCCCTCGCCGTGCAACGGTTCGGGCGCATCGACGTCCTCGACAACAATGTCGGGATCGCCGAGGTCGGCGGCGTCGTCGAGCTGTCCGAAGCGGTGTGGGAGCGCGTGCTCTCGGTCAACCTGAAATCCTGCTTCCTCGCCATGAAGCACGTCATCCCGGTCATGGAGGGCCAGGGCGGCGGCTCGATCGTGAACATCTCCTCCATCGCCTCCATCCGCCACATCGGCGTCCCCTATCCCGCCTACGCGGCGTCCAAGGCGGCGATGAACCAGCTGACCCGCGTCACCGCCGTCCAGTACGCCGCGCGGAGGATCCGGGTGAACGCGGTGCTGCCCGGGCTGATGAAGACGCCGATGGTCGAGCGCTCCGCCGGCCTCGCGGCGAGCTACGCCGATGGCGACGTCGAGGAGATGTGGCGCCAGCGCGACGCGATGGTCCCGATGGGCCACATGGGCGACGCCTGGGACGTGGCCCATGCGGCGTTGTTCCTCGCTTCCGACGAGGCGCGCTACGTCACCGGGATCGAGCTGGTCGTCGATGGCGGCATCACTCTGAAATGCGACTAGGGATGCAGGGATCAGACCTTAGGAGTGATGTCTTGAACATCATCCCTGAGGCCTGATATATATGCCCTGCTGCATGGACGAGGACCCCGCATGATGACCGCCGCGCAGATGCGCGCCGCCCGTGCCCTGCTCGGCATGGACCAGAAACAGCTGGCGGAGCTCTCGGGCGTGTCTCTGCCGACCATCCAGCGGATGGAGGCGAGCGAGGGCAACGTGCGCGGCGTCGTGGACACGCTGACCAAGGTCGTCGAGGCGCTGGAACGCGCCGGCGTCCAGCTGATCGGCGACGACGCGGCGAGCGTCGGGGGCGGGCGCGGGGTGCGTCTCAGGGAGCCCGCGCCGAAGACGCCGCCGGAGTAGCGATCGTCCAGGCAGCACGTCGCGACGGCGACCGCCGACCCAGGGCCGACGATCCCGCCGCATCCCGCGGTAAGAGAAAGCATCGTCATGGCCTCCCGGCCCGCCGACCCGACCTTCACCGAACTGTTCACCCCGAAACTGGTCACCGTCCTGCGTGAACGCTACGGGCCTGCCGACTTGCGCGCCGACGCCGTCGCGGGGCTGACCGTCGCCATCGTCGCCCTGCCGCTGTCGATGGCGATCGCGATCGCCTCCGGCGTCACGCCCGACCGCGGCCTCTACGCCGCGATCGTCGGCGGCTTCATCGTCTCCCTGATGGGCGGCAGCCGCTTCCAGATCGGCGGACCCGCCGGCGCCTTCATCGTCCTCGTCGCCGCGACCGTCGGGCGGCACGGCGTCGACGGGCTGATCCTGGCGACCCTGCTCTCGGGGCTGATCCTGGTCGCGATCGGCTTGCTGAGACTCGGCACCTTCATCAAGTACATCCCCTATCCGGTGACGGTGGCCTTCACCGCAGGCATCGCGGTCATCATCTTCGCCAGCCAGCTCCGCGAGCTGCTGGGCCTCGACCTCGAGAGGGAGCCCGGGCCGATCGTTCCCAAGCTCGCCGCCATTGCCGACGCCCTGCCGACCGCCACCCCCTCGGCCGTGGCAGTGGCGCTCGTCACGGTCGGCGCGATCGCGGCGACGCGCCGGTTCCGGCCGCACTGGCCCGCGATGCTGATCGCGGTGGCCGTCGCCTCGGTGGCGAGCTGGGGGCTGGGCCTGCCGGTCGAGACGATCGGCTCCCGGTTCGGCGGCATTCCCGGCTCCCTGCCCGCCCCCCATCTGCCGGCCCTCTCGACGGACAAGGTCCTCGCGGTACTCCCCGACGCGCTGGCCTTCGCGCTTCTGGGCGGGATCGAGAGCCTGCTTTCGGCCGTCGTCGCCGATTCCATGAGCGGCCGCCGGCACCGCTCGAACTGCGAACTGGTGGCGCAGGGGACCGCGAACGTCGCCTCCGCCCTGTTCGGCGGCATCTGCGTGACCGGCACCATCGCGCGCACGGCCACCAACGTCCGGGCGGGCGCACGCGGCCCGGTCGCCGGAATGCTGCATTCGGCGTTCCTGCTGCTGTTCATGCTCGCGGCGGCACCGCTGGCGAGCTACATCCCGCTCGCGGCGCTGGCCGCCGTACTCGCGGTCGTCGCCTGGAACATGGCGGAAAAGCACGAGCTCCTGGCATTGCTGCGCTCCTCGCGCGGCGATGCGGTCGTGGTGCTCGCGACGTTCCTGCTGGTGGTCCTGCGCGACCTGACCGAGGGCATCCTGGTCGGGTTCGGGCTGGGTGCGCTGCTGTTCCTGCACCGCATGGCCCAGGCGGTGGAGGTGCAGGTGGGCGATGATCGGGCCGACGCCGGCGACGACCGCCGACCCTACGACCCGGACGCGGCCGCCGACCCGGACGTGGCCGTCTGCCGGATCTCGGGAGCGTTCTTCTTCGGCGCCGCCGCGAATGTCGGGGCGGTGCTCGACCGGCTGGCGGAACACCCGAAGGCCTACGTCCTCGACGTCTCCGGAGTGCCGGACCTGGACTCGACCGCGGCGACCACGATCGAGGGCTTCGTGCGCAAGGTGGAGCGCCGGGGCGCCGCCGTCTACGTCGCTGGGGCGCGGCGGCCGGTCCGACGCGTGCTGCTGACGCACGGGGTCCGCCCGCCGCGGGTCCGCTTCAAGCCAACGCTGGCCGGTGCGCTCGCCGCCGCGCGGGCCCGCTGATCAGCCCTGGCCCGGGCCCCGGGCCGGCGGCGCGACCACCGCGAGCGGGCGGGGCGCCACCCGGACCTCCAGCGGAAGGCGCGCGATCACGTCGCCGTCGCCCTGGACGGCCTCCCCGTCCGGCCCCTCGACCAGCGCATGCTCGGCCCGCACCACCGCATAGTCCCTCATGCGGTGGATGGTGCCGAGCACGACGCCCGCCGTATAGCGCAGCGCATGCCAGCGGCCGATGCGCGGGAACAGGCACACATGCAGGCAGGGATCGTCCAGCCGCACGTCCGGCGCGCAGACGAAGCGGCCGCCATAGAAATGCCCCTTGGCCAGGATCACCGCCCCGACCTCCCAGCTCCGACCGTCGACCGTGACGCGGTAGGAGCCGGATCGGCCGAGGGCGAGCTGGCGCAGCGTCTCGACCGCATAGGCCCCCTTCCCGGCGATCCGCTTCAGGATCGGGTCCACCTGCTCGACGACATGGGCGTCCAGGCCGGCCCCGGCCATCATCGAGAACGCCCGCCCGTTGGCGAGGCCGGGATGGATCAAGCGCGGCCGCCCGCGGGCGATCACCTCGGCGACGCCGGCCGGATCGAGCGGCAGGCCCAGCTCGGCCGCCAGTACGTTCGCCGTGCCGAGCGGAATGATGCCGAGCGGTACCGGCCCGCCCGCCGCCGACCGGCCTACGAGGCCGTTCACGACCTCGTTGATGGTGCCGTCGCCGCCGGCGGCGACCAGCATGTCGCACTGGGAGGCGACGAGTTCACGCGCCATGCGCTCGGCGTCGCCGCGCGCGCCGGTATCGAGCACGCGGACCGCCGCGCCGGCCGCGGCGAGTGCCGCGAGCGTGGCACGGAAGCGCCGGCGGCGGCGGGCGCCCGCGACGGGGTTGTGGATGACGAGCAGCCGGCGCGCCGACGGTGGAAGGACGACTGGAACGGACGGCAGGGTCAAGGGCGGACCTCGAACGTGTCGGAACGGTTACACTCAGAATTCAGAAATAAGCAGCATATATTTCAGTTCAGAGAAGATTTTCCGTGAAGCTCAAGCTGTATACTACAAGTATTGATCGTGCGCGACATCTCGATGTATAGGCCATCCAGTTCTCCATTCCATGACGGGAACGCCGATGCAGCCCGCCGAGACCACTTATCGCTACCGCACGATCTGGATCTCCGACGTCCATCTCGGGACGCGGGGTTGCAAGGCGGACATGCTGCTGGATTTCCTGCGCCGGACCGAGTCCGAGTACCTCTATCTCGTCGGCGACATCGTCGATGGATGGCGCCTGAAGCGGAGCTGGTACTGGCCGCAGGCCCACAACGACGTCGTCCAGAAGCTGCTGCGCAAGGTGCGCAAGGGCACGAAGGTGTTCTACATCCCCGGTAACCACGACGAGGCGCTGCGCCAGTTCATCGGCCTGCAGTTCGGCGGCGCGACGGTGGTCGACGAGGCGGTCCACGTCACCGCCGACGGGCGGCGCTTCCTGGTGATCCACGGCGACAGCTTCGACGCCGTCGTCAAATACGCGAAATGGCTCGCCCATCTCGGCGACACGGCCTACACGGTGCTGCTCGTCCTCAACACATGGCTGAACCAGGCGCGGCGCCGCCTCGGCTTCACCTACTGGTCGCTCAGCGCCTACCTGAAGCACAAGGTCAAGAACGCCGTCGAATACATCGGCAACTACGAGACGGCCCTGGTCGAGGAGGCGCGGCGCCGCGACGTCGACGGCGTGATCTGCGGCCATATCCACAGCGCCGGCATGCGCGACATGCAGGGCGTCCTCTACTGCAACGACGGGGACTGGGTCGAGTCCTGCACGGCCCTGGTCGAGCACGAGACCGGGGAGCTGGAGATCCTGGACTGGGCCGAGCCCCGACACGCGCTGCCGGTCAGGGCCGCCGCGTGAGGATCCTGATCGTCTCGGACGCTTGGCACCCGCAGGTGAACGGCGTCGTGCGCACGCTGACCACGGTTCGGGCCGAACTGGAGGCGCTGGGCAACACGGTCGAGGTCGTGGGGCCCGAACGGTTCCGCACCATGCCGATGCCGACCTACCCGGAGATCCGGCTGGCGCTGCGCCCGGGGCCGCGGCTCTCGGGCATGATCGAGGACTTCGCGCCGGACGCGATCCATGTCTCGACCGAGGGCCCGCTCGGCTTCGCGGCGCGGCGCTACTGCCTGAAGCGGGGCCTGCCCTTCACGACCGCCTACCACACGCGGTTCCCGGAATACGTCCGCGACCGGATGCCCGTGCCGCTGGCGGTCGGCTACGCGGTCGTGCGCCGCTTCCATGCCCCGTCGGCCGCGGTGATGGTCGCCACACGCAGCATCGAGGACGACCTCCGCCGGCGCGGCTTCGCCAATATCAGGCGCTGGAGCCGCGGCGTCGACACGGGGCTGTTCCGCCCGCGCCAAAAGGACTTCCTCGACGCGGCGCGCCCGATCAGCCTGTATGTGGGCAGGGTGGCGGTGGAGAAGAACATCGAGGACTTCCTCCGCCTCGACCTGCCGGGCACCAAGCTCGTCGTCGGCGACGGGCCGCAGCTCGCCGAGCTGCGCCGCCGCCATCCCGACGTGCGTTTCGTGGGCGCCAAGCATGGCGAGGACCTGGCCCGCCACTACGCCGCGGCCGACGTCTTCGTCTTCCCGTCGCGCACCGACACCTTCGGCCTCGTCCTGCTGGAGGCGATGGCCTCGGGCCTGCCGGTCGCGGCCTATCCGGTTCCGGGCCCGCTCGACGTGGTCGGCGGCTCCGAAGCGGGCTGCCTGGACGAGGACCTGGGACGGGCGGTGAAGGCGGCGTTGCGCATCGCGCCGGAGCGCTGCCGCGAGCACGCGCTGCGCTTCTCCTGGCGCGCATCGGCCGAGCAGTTCCTCGATAACCTGCGCCCGATCGAGGACGGAAGAATCCCTTAGCCCTGCCGGAAGCACGTGATAATGTGCCGCGCCTCGGTCCGGGCGCGCCTTCTGGGCGCTGCCGGACGATGCCGGAACCATTCGACCTTCACGATGCTGCAGACGATCTATCGTGGGCTGACGGAACTCGGCGGGCCCGCGATCCGGCTTCTCGTGGCCCGGCGCCGGGCTGCCGGCAAGGAAGATCCGCTGCGCCAGCACGAGCGCTTCGGCGTCGCCTCGCGCCCGCGCCCGGCCGGCCCGCTGGTGTGGTGCCATGCCGCGAGCGTGGGCGAGTCGCTGTCGCTGCTGGCGCTGGTGCGCCGCCTGCTCGACGCGCGGCCCGAGCTGTCGGTGCTGGTCACGACCGGCACCGTCACCTCGGCGCGGCTGATGGGCGAGCGCCTGCCGGAACGGGCATTCCACCACTACGCCCCCATCGACCGCATGCCCTGGGTGCGGCGCTTCCTCGACCACTGGCGGCCCGACCTCGCGGTATGGACCGAGTCCGAGTTCTGGCCCAACGTGCTGTCGGAACTGCGCCGCCGCAAGGTCCCCGCCGCCCTGATCAACGCCCGCATGTCCAGCCGGAGCTTCCGGAACTGGCAGCGCGCGCCGGGCCTGATCGGCCCTCTGCTGGCGGGCTTCCGCCTGTGCCTCGCCCAGACCGAAACCGAGGCGGACCGCCTGCGCCGGCTCGGCGCCGCGGCGGCGTCGTGCATCGGCAACCTGAAATATTCCGCCGACCCGCTGCCCGCCGACCCGCAGGCCGCCGACGCGCTCCGGCGGGCGATCGGCGGCCGGCCGGCCTGGCTGCTCGCCAGCAGCCACCCCGGCGAGGAGGCCATCGCCGCCCGCGTCCATGCGGAGCTGTCGGGCCGCGTCCCCGGCCTGCTGACCATCGCGGCCCCCCGCCATCCCCATCGCGGCGCGGAGGTCGCGGACGCGTTCGCCGCTCTCGGCCTCAGGGCGACGCTCCGCTCGGCCGGCGCGCTGCCGCAGCCAGGCGACGACGTCTACGTCGCCGACACGATGGGTGAGCTCGGCCTGTTCTACCGGCTCAGCCCGGTGGTGTGCGTCGGCGGTTCGCTGGTCCCCTTCGGAGGCCACAACCCCGTGGAGCCGGCGCAACTCGGCGCGGCCCTCGTCTACGGGCCGCACATGACGAACTTCGCCGAGATCACGGCCGAGCTCGAAGCGGCGGGGGGAGCGCTGGCCGTCCCCGACGCCGGCGCGCTGACCGCGGCACTCGCCCGGCTGCTCGCCGACGGCGGCGAACGCGATCGGATGGCCGCCGCCGCGGCGGCCGTGGCCGAGCGCAACCGCGCCGTGGTCGAGCGCGTGCTGGGCGCCCTGGAGCCCCTGCTCGCCGAAGCCGGGATCGGTGCACGGCCATGAAGACGCCCGGCTTCTGGTACCGGCCGGCGGGCGCCACGGCCCGGCTGCTCGCCCCGGCCGGATGGCTCTACGGCGCGGCGGGCTGGCTGCGCGGCCGGGTGACGACCCCGGTGCGCGTCGGCATCCCGGTCGCGTGCGTCGGCAACCTGGTCGCCGGCGGCGCTGGCAAGACGCCGGTGGCGCTGGCGCTGGGCGCGGTAATGGCGGGACTGCCGTCGCCGGGCCCGACGGTCCATTTCGTCACCCGCGGCTATGGCGGCCGCCTGCGCGGGCCGCTCGCGGTCGACGCGTCGGTGCACGACGCCGCCGCGGTCGGCGACGAGGCGCTGCTGCTGGCCGAGGCGGCCCCGACCTGGGTGTCGGCCGACCGCGTGGCGGGCGCGCGCGCCGCCGTCGCGGCCGGCGCCTCGGCGATCGTGCTCGACGACGGCTTCCAGAACCCGTGCCTGCACAAGGACGTGTCGCTCGTCGTCGTCGATGGCGGCGCCGGCACGGGCAATGGCTGCCTGGTGCCGGCGGGTCCCCTGCGCGAGCCGGTCGGCCGCGGCCTCGCCCGGGCGGACGCGGTCGTGATCCTGGGCGAGGACCGGATGGGCGTGGAGGCGAAGGTCGCCGGGCGCCGGCCTGTGCTGCATGCGCGACTGGTCCCCGACGCGACGGCCTGCGAACTCGACGGGCGGCGGGTCGTCGCCTTCGCGGGCCTGGCACGGCCGGCGAAGTTCTTCGGGACCCTGGAGGAGCTGGGCGCCGTCATCGTCGAGGCGGTGCCCTTCCCCGACCACCACCCGTTCCAGCCGATCGAGCTGTCCCGCCTCGCCGGGCTGGCCGAACGGCACGGGGCCGAGCTCGTCACGACCGCGAAAGACGCGGTGCGCCTGCCGCCGGAGCTGCGCGCGCTCGTGCGCACGGTGCGGGTCGCCGTCGCTTGGCGCGACCCCGGCGCGCTGGAACGCGTGCTCGCGCCCCTGGTCCGGAAGGCGAAGAGCACGGCCGGCCATGGCGCGTAGGAGCCCGGCCGAGCGCCGGCGCCAGCGCTGGCTCGACTACCCCCTCCAGGGCGCGGCGCTGTGGGCGCTGCTTGCGCTGTTCGGCATGCTGCCGGTCGACCGGGCCTCGGCGCTGGGCGGCCGCATCGCGCGGCTGATCGGCCCGCGCCTGGGCGCGTCGCGCAAGGCGCTGCGCAACGTCGAGCGGGCGATGCCGGAGACCACCGGGGAAGAGCGCCGGCGCATCGTGGAAGGCATGTGGGACAATCTCGGCCGCGTCGCGGCGGAGTACCCGCATCTGGCACGGATCTCCGCGTCCGATGAGCGGGTGCAGGTGACCGGCGCCGAGAACCTCGCGCGGGCGACGCAGGGCCGTCCGGCGATCCTGTTCTCGGCCCATCTCGCGAACTGGGAGCTGCTGGCGCCGACCGCCGAGCGGATGGGCGTGCCGCTGACGCTGGTCTATCGCCGGCCGAACAATCCCTTCGCGGCCCGCCTGATCGACCGGCTGCGCGGCGGCAGCCCGGACAGGCTGGTGCCGAAGGGGCGGCGGGGAGCCAAGGCCCTGGTCGATGCGCTGCGCCGGGGCGGCAGCATCGCGCTGCTCGTGGACCAGAAGCTCAACGACGGGGTGGCGGTGCCGTTCTTCGGCCGCGAGGCCATGACCGCGCCGGCGCCGGTCCAGTTCGCGCTGCGCTTCGGCGCCGCCCTCGTCCCGGTCCGCATGGAGCGCCTCGAGGGCGCCCGGTTCCGGATCGATGTCCTGCCGCCGCTGGAGATGCCCGACAGCGGCGACCGGGACCGCGACGTGCTTTGCGCGCTGGCCCGGATCAACGCGCTGCTGGAGGCGTGGATTCGCGAGCGGCCGGACCAATGGCTGTGGCTGCACCGGCGATGGAGCGATCGAAACGAATGAGCACTCTCCCCGACCCGTCCCCCTTCACGCCGTCGGAGCTGTCGATCCGGGGCCGCATCCGGTACTTCCTGCAGATCCTCCGCTACCGCCGCCACCAGCACCACACCCGGCTCGTGCCCGCGCTGCGGCCGTTCCTGCCGCGCGACGGCATCGTCTTCGACGTCGGCTCGCATGCCGGGCAGTTCGCGAAGCTGTTCTCCGCGATGGTGCCGGACGGGCGGGTCCACGCGTTCGAGCCCGGAAGCTACGCCCGTTCGATCCTGTCCCGGGTGCTGCGCGCCAACTATCCCAACGTCACCGTCCATCCCTTCGGGCTGGGCGAGCGGGACGAGAGCCTCGTGCTGTCCATGCCGATCAAGCAGGGCGGCAGCTACGGCTTCGGCCTCAGCCACCTGGGCGCCGCCGCGGCGGCCGGCGGCCAGCGCCGCGAGACGGTGGAGATCCGCACGCTCGACCGCGTCGCGGCGCAAACGGGCATCGACCGGCTCGATTTCCTGAAGGCGGACATCGAGGGGTGGGAGCTGCGCATGCTGCATGGCGGGCGTGCCGGGATCGACCGCTTCCGGCCGGCCATCCTTCTGGAGGTGGCGCCCGCGTCCCTCGCCAGGGCCGGCGACACCGTCGACGGGCTGTGGGCGTTCATGACCGAGCGCCGCTACGTCCCGTTCTTCCTGTCGCAGGACGGCAGGACGTCGCGCGACGGCAGCATCGAAACCTCGGACGTGCTGTGGGTGCCGCGGGAGAAGACGGCGCTCGTCGCCGAAAATCCCATTTGACAATACCGGCCCCGGGACGCTATCAAGCGGCCCGGCCGATGGGCCCAGGTGGCGGAATTGGTAGACGCGCAGGTTTCAGGTACCTGTGGCAGAAATGTCGTGGAAGTTCGAGTCTTCTCCTGGGCACCACATCCTACCGGACGATTGACGTGAAGGCTGGCGAATGCCGGCCTTTTTCGTTTTCCACGCCGCGGGCGGGACCATGACCCCGGACGAGCTGCGCGCCCGCATCCTGCACCGCGATCCCAACATCCTCGTGCTCGACAAGCCGGCGGGACTGCCCGTCCATGCCGGCCCGGCCGGGCGGCGGAGCCTGGAGGACCTGCTGGGCGCGCTCACCTTCGGCAACCGCGAGCCGCCGCGCCTCGCCCACCGCCTCGACACGGACACCAGCGGCTGCCTCGTGCTGGCGCGCCACCCGAAGGCGCTGAGCCGGCTCGGCCGGCTGTTCGCGACGGGATCGGTCGAGAAGACGTACTGGGCCGTGGTCGAAGGGGAGCCGCCGGCCGAAGAGGGCACGACCGACCTGCCGCTGTCCAAGCGCAGCGACCGGACGGGCTGGCGCATGGTGCCCGACCGCGCCGGCAAGCCGGCCGTCACGCAGTGGCGCGTGCTCGGCCGGGCGGACGGCCTGTCCTGGCTGGAGCTGCACCCGCGCACGGGCCGGACCCACCAGATCCGGGTCCACTGCGCCGCGAGCGGCTTCCCGATCCTGGGCGATCCCGTCTACGGCCGGCCCGGAGACGCGATGCTGCACCTGCAGGCGCGCGCCGTCCGCATCCCGGCCCTGTCCCCGTCGAGGCCGGAGGTGGCCGTCACCGCCCCGCCCCCGCCGCACATGGCCGCCCGCCTGCGGGCCTGCGGCTGGGCCGGCTGAAACCTCACCTTCCCGACCACGCGCCTAGAACAGGTCGCCCTGCACCGGAGCCAGCGGCTTACTATGCTGGCGGCGCGAGGCGGGCCGCTCCGGTATCGGCTGCGCTACTGGTTTCGGGGCCGGTTGCGGGACCGGTGGTTGCGGGACCGGTGGTCGCAGAACCGGCGGCTCGGCGCCGGCTTCGCCGAGGACGGCGCCGACCTTGCCGTCGTGGAAGGCGATCGTCACCGCGCGGCCGGCCACCGCATCCTTCGCGGAGGTCAGGGGCCGGTTCTCGTCGCCGGTCACCAGCGCGAACCCGCGTTCGAGCACGCGCTGGAACGAGTAGCTCTCCATCAGGTTCGCGGCCGCGTCGAGGCGCTGGCGGGCGAAGGAGAGGCCGTTCAGATGCGCGCGGCCGAGCCGCAGGCCGAGATCGGCGAGCCGGCGCCCCCCCTCCTCCGCCTGCCGGCGCACGGGGACCGGCGTCAGGCGGCCCGAGACCCGGTCGAGGCGGCCGCGCTCGCGCGTCGTCACCTGGCGCAGCGCCATGCCCAGGGCCCTGCCCTCCGCCTCCAGGCGGGCGCGGCGGTCGGCCAGGATCTCGCGCGGGTGCCGGAGCTGGTGCGACAGTTCGCGGACCCGCTGGGAACGCCGCTCGACCGCCGCCGCGACGGCCAGGTCCAGCCGCTCGGCCCGGTCGTCCAGCCGCTGGGCGCAGCCCTCCAGCAGCGAGCGCGGGTCGCCGAGGCCGCGGGCGAGCCCGTCGACGCGGGTCCGCCGCTCCTCCACCAGCCGGGTCATGCAGCCGTACAGGCGGCGGCCGTCGTCCAGCACCTGGGCCAGCAGCTCGGAGCGCACCGGCACCGCCATCTCGGCCGCCGCGGTCGGCGTCGGCGCCCGGCGGTCGGAGGCGAAGTCGATCAAGGTGGTGTCGGTCTCGTGGCCGACCGCGGAGATCAGCGGGATCAGGCTCGCCGCCGCGGCCCGGACCACGACCTCCTCGTTGAAGGCCATCAGGTCCTCGAGGCTGCCGCCGCCGCGGGCCACGATCAGCAGGTCGGGGCGGGGGATCGGGCCGTCGGGGTCCAGGCCGTTGAAGCCGTCGATCGCGGCGGCGACCTGGGCCGCGGCCGCCTCGCCCTGGACTGCGACCGGCCACAGCAGGACGTGGCGGGGGAAGCGGTCGTCGAGCCGGTGCAGGATGTCGCGGATCACCGCCCCCGTCGGCGAGGTGATGACGCCGACGACCCGCGGCAGGAAGGGCAGAGGCTTCTTGCGCTCGGGCGCGAACAGCCCCTCGGCGGCGAGGCGGCGCTTGCGCTCCTCCAGCATCTTCAGCAGCGCGCCCTCGCCCGCCAGCTCCATCGTCTCGATCACGAGCTGGTACTGGGAGCGGCCGGGATAGGTGGTCAGCCGGCCGGTGCAGATCACCTCCAGCCCTTCCTCGGGCCGAATCGACAGGCGCGCGGCGGTCCCCTTCCAGCACACGGCCTCGATCACCGCCGTCTCGTCCTTGAGGCGGAGATAGACGTGGCCGGAGCCGTGGCGCTTGGGCTGCGATATCTCCCCGCGGACCCGGACGTAGCCGAACTCCTCCTCGATCGTGCGCTTGAGCTTGCGGCTCAGCTCGCCGACCGTGACTTCGGGCAGGTTGGTTCCGGTGCGCGGCGACGGCGCGGTCGAGGCGGTGTCTTGTGTCATGGTGCGGTCATGATACAACCCCTCCTCGGGTCAGCAAGTCGTGAAGCCAAGGATGTCGAGATGAAGGTACTCGTGATCGGGTCCGGTGGCCGGGAACACGCGCTGTGCTGGGCGATCGCGGCATCCCCGCTGTGCACCAAGCTCTACTGCGCGCCCGGCAACGCCGGCATCGCGAAGGAAGCGGAATGCGTGCCGGTCGAGGCGGACGACGTCGAGGGCATCGTCCGCCTCGCGCGCGAGCGCGCGGTCGACTTCGTCGTCGTCGGCCCGGAGAAGCCGCTGGTGCTCGGCCTCGTCGACCGGCTGGAGGAGGCCGGGATCAAGGCGTTCGGGCCGAGTGCTGCGGCGGCCGCGCTGGAGGGCTCCAAGGGGTTCATGAAGGATCTCTGCGCGCGCCACGGCGTCCCGACCGCCGCCTATGGCCGATTCGCCGACCGCGACTCCGCGCGGGCCTTCGTCGCCGCCCACGGCGTGCCGATCGTGATCAAGGCGGACGGGCTCGCGGCCGGCAAGGGCGTCGTGATCGCCCACACCCTCGACGAGGCCCATGCCGCGATCGACGACGCCATGGTCGCGCGGGCCTTCGGCGACGCCGGAAGCGAGCTCGTGATCGAGGAGTTCCTGACCGGCGAGGAGGCGAGTTTCTTCGCGCTCGTCGACGGCGCGCACGCGCTGCCGCTCGTCTCGTGCCAGGACCACAAGGCCGTCGGCGAGGGCGACACCGGCCCCAACACCGGCGGGATGGGCGCCTACTCGCCGCCCCCGGTGATGACACCGGCGCTGGAAGCCCGCGTGATGCGCGAGATCGTCGAGCCGGTGGTGCGCGGGATGGCGGCCGAGGGCCGGCCGTTCAAGGGCGTGCTGTTCGCGGGCCTGATGATCGTCGCCGGCCCCTCCGGGCCGGAGCCGAAGCTGATCGAGTTCAACGCCCGGTTCGGCGACCCGGAATGCCAGGTGCTGATGATGCGGATGATGTCGGACGTGCTGCCGGCGCTGGTGGCGGCGCGCGACGGCCAGCTCGCCAATTTCCAGCTCCGCTGGTACGACGAGACGGCGCTGTGCGTCGTGATGGCGTCCAAGGGCTATCCCGGCACCTATGCCAAGGGCACGGAGATCCAGGGCGTGGACGACGCCGCGGCGGTGCCCGACGTCACCGTGTTCCACGCGGGAACGACGCGCTCGGCGGACGGCCGCCTGCTCGCGGCCGGCGGGCGCGTGCTGGGCGTGACCGCGATCGCGCCGACCGTGCGCGAGGCGCAGACCCTCGCCTACGAGGCGGTCGACCGCATCGTCTGGCCGGACGGCTTCTGCCGCCGGGATATCGGCTGGCGCGCCCTGGCGCGCTGAAGGCCGGGTCGCGCCCTGGCGCGCTGAGGGCCGGCGCGCTAAATCCGGTTCACTGCTCGGCGAGGCCGGTGTCGCCGAGGACGTCCCGCGCTTCGGCCAAGCGCTCCCTGCAGGTGTCGGCGTCGCCGGCCTCGTCGGCGGTGCGCGCCGCCATCAGCAGGCTCTCTGCGCGCAGCCGGTCGGCCGCCTGCTGCATCTCCCGTCCCTGAGCGGCGGACGGCGGCGCGCCGGTGGGCGACGGGGGTTCCGCCTGGACGTCGGGGGTGGTCGGCATCGGGAAGCGGTCGGGATCCGGCGGCTCTATCACCGCCTCGTCGGCGGCGCCGCCCATGTCGGGCGGCGTCAGCACGCCGCCGGTCTGCGCGAGGCGGTCGGACAGCGTCGCGCCGCCCACGGCGGGGGCTTCGCCCTCCCCGACGGGGGTCTCGCCGGCCGCCGGGTCCGCGCGCAGGTCGTGCTCGACGGCCAGACGCTCGGCGGCATCGCCGCACGGCCCCGCGAGGGAGACCGCGGGCACGAGGGCGATGGTGGTGGCCAGGACGGCAAGGGCCTTGATCATCGTTCCTCCGCACATGCCGGAACAACATCAACAAGGCCTTCGGGGTCCGGGTTCCCGGCCGGCCTCAACCCAGGCCGAGGGCCCGCCCGCCCGCGATCACCGCGACCCCGGCCGCCATCGCCGCGAAGGGGTTGCCGCTCGCCCGCATCGCGAGGACCGCGGCAAGGGCGGCGGGCAGGCCGATCCAGCCGGCCGCGACCACCGCGGGAGCCACGATGGCCAGCAGGACGGTGCCCGAAAGGCTCTTCAGCGCCCGCGCCCACGGCCCGCGGGACGGAAGGTATTCCGACAGCAGGAGACCGGAGCTGCGCAGGGCGTAGGTCACGACCGCCATGCCGAGGATGGTGGCGAGCGCCGCGGCCTCGACCGTCCACAATCCCTCAGGCGTCCACCCCTCAGGCGTCCACATCGTCCGCCTCCTTCCCGAAGGCGGCGACCAGCGCGCCGGCAAGCGCCCCGGCCAGGATGTACCACTTGCCGGGGACCAGGTGCCAGGTGGCGACGGCCACGGCCACCGTCACGATCCATGGCAGCAGGTCGCGCGAGGTGCTGCGCCAGAATCCCATCAGCAGGGAGATGAAGACGGCCGTGATGGCGAAGTCGAGCCCCAGGACCTCGGGTTCGGGCAGCCGGTTCCCGAAGACCAGCCCGACCGCCCCTCCGGCCAGCCAGAAGACCAGGATCGCCAGCCCGCCGCCGAGCAGGAACCCCGGCGTCCCGTAGCCCTTCTTCCGGGCGTCCATCGTGATCGCCCAGTTCTCGTCGGTGACGAGATGGATGCCGCCCAGCTTCTGGCCCAGGCCGCATCCCCGGAACACCGGGCGCAGCGACGCGCCGATCAGGAGGTAGCGCAGATTGACGACCGCGGTCGTCGCGACGATCGCCCCGATGGGGACCGGGTCGGCCCACATGTCGACGACGATCAGCTGCGCGGCCCCGGCGATCACCAGCGTGCTCATGATCGACAGCTCCGCGAGCGAGATCCCCTTCGTCGCGGCGATCGCCCCCATCACGATGCCGTAGGCGGCGACCACCAGGGCCACCACCACGTTGGCGCGGAACCCCGCGGCGATGCTGGCCAGCGCATAGGGGCGGACGGCGGGCGGGCCGCCCGTCTCCCCGGTTCCCTCGGCCGTATCCTCAACCATCATCCCCCCTGGCACTCTACGAGCGGACGGTCCCGACATATTGTTTCGGGAAACCGTATCATAGTTCGCCAGCGGGTCCATTTTATTCCAGCAAGGCGGGCGGACGCCCGAGGGTCGTCGGCCGCCGGCCCGCGCCTGCCGCCGTTTCAGAATTCCGGCAGCGCTTCGGGGCTGTGGGCCAGCAGCTCGACAAGGCGTTCCAGGATCCGCTCGATCCCGGTGCGGGTGGCGTCCAGCGCGTCGGCCATGCGGTCGTCGATGCCGGCCTCGAACAGCATCTCGTCGAAGGTGCCCAGCACCTCGGTGAAGTTCTTCTGCTCGGCGACCAGCACGTCATGGGCGCCGATCGCCTGGGTGATCGCGACCGGCGGGTTCTCGAGGAAGGCGAGGCTGATGGTGGTGAAGGCGGCCAGGGCGCGCAGCTTCACCCGCACGACCCATTGGCCGAAGTCCTTCGGCGCTTCCGCGGCGACGCGGGGCACGCGCTCCTGGACCGAGAAGGTCAGGCCGACGATCTCGATATAGGTCGCGCGGACCTCCTTGTAGCGGGGAAAGGTCTCGGGCGGGGGGCCGCCGGCGCGCCGCTCCAGCGCCGCGACGTCGGCCGCGAGCTTGCGCGCCATCTCGAAGACGGTCCGCCCTTCCTTCGAAAGCCGGCGGTCCGGCCCCTCCGCCATCTGTCCCTCCCCCGTCGCGCCTCGCGCCGCCGGTAGAGGATAAACGCCCCGGCCGACGGGATAAAGCCGGTTCAGTCCGCCCGCAGCGCCGCGAAGAAGCCGCGCAGCAGCGCCGCCGCCCGCGTCTCTCCGATGCCGCCATAGACGTCGGGCGCGTGGTGGCAGGTGGCGCGCGCGAAGACCCTGGCTCCGTGCTCGACCCCGCCGCCCTTCGGGTCGTAGGCCCCGAAATAGAGCCGGCGCAGCCGCGCGAAGCCGATCGCGGCGGCACACATCGCGCAGGGCTCCAGCGTCACGTAGAGGTCGCAGCCCGGCAGCCTCGGCCCGCCCAGCGCGGCGCAGGCCTGCCTGATCGCCAGGATCTCGGCATGCGCGGTCGGATCGGACAGCTCCTCCGTGCGGTTGCCCGCCCGGCCGAGGACGCGGCCCCCGGGGCCGACCACGACCGCCCCGACCGGCACCTCGCCGCGCGCGGCCGCCTGTTCGGCCTCGGCGAAGGCGATGTCCATCGGGTCGGGGGGAAGGCCGCTCATGGCGCGAACGATGCCAGCCCGGCTCGAGGCCGCGCAAATGGAATCGGGGGAGCCGCCCCTGCTCGCGGGCGCCGACGCCTACCCGGCCCTGGAGAGCGTGCCCGCGGCGACGGGCAGCGGCTGGTCGCGCAGCAGAGCCTTCATGCTCGCGGCGCGCGGTGCCGCGGCCGCCAGCGGGCCGGCCAGCGGACCGGCCAGCGGACCGGATGGCACCGCGGCGTCGAAACGTGCGGGAATGTCATGTTTCGTCACGGTCCCGGCCTTCGTCTTCGGCCCGGTCCCGGCGCGCATCTCGCGGCGCAGGTCCTCGCGCAGTTCCTGGCGCAGTCCGGCCAGGTCCTTGCGCAGCTCCTCCATCAGTTCCGCCCGGACCTCGCCGCGCATTTCCTCGCGCAGCTCGTCCCGGACCTCCTCGCGCAGGTCCTCGCGCAGGCGCTCGCGCTCGGCCCGGGTCACGGTGCGGACGGCGCCGACATCCTTCTCGAAGCGCCACCGGTGGGCCAGCAGGCGGGCGGCGGCGGGGACCTGCCCCTGCTCGACCAGCTTGCCGTACAGCTCGTCGTGCTGCCGGCGCATCTGCTCGACGAGATCCTCGTGCCGGTCCTCCTCCTCGGCGGACAGCGCGACGAGGCGGGCCCGCACGTCCGCGCGCGCCCACGGCGCCGAGCCGGGCGCGCAGCCGGATCGCCGCGCGGCTTCGGCCAGGGACTCGCCACGTGCCGCGATGCGGCAGAACAGCTCGATGCTCGGCGCCAGCGACTGGTGGGCGGTAGCGGCCATGGGGTGTCCTCCTCGTTCCGGTAGAAAGAACAATATGAGAACAAACCGGACTTGCCGTCAAGAGGCGGGACTTGCCGCCGGTAGCGGGCCGGGCCGCCGATCGGCGGCATTGCAGGCGGCCGGCTTCCCGCCTAATGTCCGCCCCATGCCCGAACGCACCAAATCGAACCCGCCCCTTCCGGCCGACGAGCCTCGCGGCGAACGCATCGCCAAGCGCCTCGCGCGGGCCGGCCTGTGCTCCCGCCGCGACGCGGAGGAGCTGGTCAGGGAAGGCCGGGTCGCCGTCAACGGGACGGTGCTGAAGACGCCGGCCGTCACCGTCACGGCGACGGACGTCGTCATGGTCGACGGACGCCCCCTCCCCGAGCCCGAGGGCGCGCGGCTGTGGCGCTACCACAAGCCGGCCGGCCTGGTCACGACGGCGCGCGACGAGAAGGGGCGGCCGACCGTCTTCGAGAAGCTGCCCGAGGACATGCCGCGTGTCGTTTCGGTCGGGCGCCTGGACCTCACGACCGAGGGGCTGCTGCTGCTGACCAACGACGGCGAGCTGGCCCGCCACCTGGAGCTGCCGGCGACCGGCTGGACCCGGCGCTACCGCGTACGGGTCCATGGCGAGGTCGACGAGAAGGCGCTGGCGCGCCTCGCCTCCGGGATCACGATCGAAGGGGTCCAGTACGGGCCCGTCGAGGCGGTGCTGGACCGCAAGCAGGGCAGCAACGCCTGGCTGTCGGTCAGCCTGAAGGAAGGCAAGAACCGCGAGATCCGCAAGCTGATGGAGAGCCTCGGCCTGGGGGTGACGCGCCTGATCCGGCTCGCCTACGGGCCGTTCCAGCTCGGCAAGCTCGATCGCGGGGCGGTCGAGGAAGTGCCGCGGCGCGTGCTGAAGGACCAGCTCTCCAAGTACTTCGCCGAGACCGGCACCGAGCCGGCCGCCCCCTCGGGAGAACGGCCGGCACCGCGGCTCAGGCTGCGCAAGCCCGCCCCCGCGGCGAGCCCGGCCGCATCGGAAGGCGCCGAGCGGGCGCCCCGGCGGATACCGGCCCTGGAACCCGCGCCGGCGGAGAGGAAGTTCGCCCGGCCGGGCCGGCGGCAGGCCGAGGCCGAGGCGACTGAAAGGGCACCGGCCCGTCCCGGCCGGCGGCACGCCGAGGCCGCGCCGGGAGAAAGGGCGTCGGCCCGTCCGGGTCGGCAGCGCGCCGAGGCCGCGCCGGGGGAAAGGACACCGGCCCGTCCGGGCCGGCAGCGGGCCGAGGCCGCGCCGGGAGAAAGGACGCCGGCCCGTCCGGGCCGACAGCGCGCCGAAGCCGCGCCGGGAGAAAGGACGCCGGCCCGTCCGGGCCGGCGGCACGCCGAGGCCGCGCCGGAACGCCAGGCGCCGCCCCGCGCGCGCCGGGACGAGCGCGCCGGCCCGCCCGGCCGCAAGCCGGCCGACGGCCCGACCGGCAGGGGCTCCGCGAGCAAGGGTGGTGCGGCGGGCAAGGACCCGGCGGGACCGGGGCGCAGGCCGCGCCGCTCTCCCGAGGACCCCGGGCGCGGACCCGCCGGCGGTGGCGGAGGACGCCCGGGCGGAAACCGGAATGCGAATCGTCGGCGGTAGGCATCGCGGACGGCGGCTGGAAGCGCCGAGCGGACGGGACACCCGGCCGACCAGCGACCGCACGCGCGAGGCGCTGTTCAACGTCCTGGCCCATTCCGGCTGGGGCACGGCCGCCGAGGACGGCAACGGCGACCCGATCGCGGAAGCCCGGGTGCTGGATGCGTTCTGCGGCACCGGCGCGCTGGCGCTGGAGGCGCTGTCGCGCGGCGCGGCGGAGGCCGTGCTGATGGACCTGTCCGGCCCGGCGCTGGCCGCGGCCCGGCGCAACGCCGAGGCCCTGGACGAGGACGGGCGCTGCGCCTTCCTGCGCGCCGACGCGAGGCGGCCGCCCGCCGCGGCCGCGGCCGCGACGCTCGCCTTTTTGGACCCCCCTTATGGCAAGGGCCTTGCGGAAGCGGCGCTTCCGGCGCTGGCCGCGCGCGGCTGGCTCGCCTCCGGCGCGGTCGTCGTCGTCGAGACGGCGGCCCAGGACCCGCTGTCCCCGCCCGCGGACTTCGTCCCGCTGGACGATCGCCGATACGGCGACACCCGCGTCGTGTTCCTGGAATACCGGCCGGGCTGAACCGCGTCACGGCGGACCCGGCTCCTGGAGTCCATGGGCTGCGCAGGAGGTGGGATTTATGTAGCCACAAAAATCCGTTGCCCCTGGCATTTGCGTAGATACGTTATTCCTGTGCAGATCGAATTCGCCCCCGACAAGCGCGCGCAAACCCTTGCCCATTGCGCGTTGGACATGGCCGACGCCGGGGTCGTGGTCGTTTGGACCGCGCGCGGCGGCGCTCGACGCATCATCAGCATGAGGAAAGCGAATGAACACGAACAAGCCCTCTACGGACCCGAACTGGACTGATCCCGACGACGCGCCGGACCTGTCCACTGCGGAGTGGCAGGCGAAGTTTGCCAAGGCCAAACGGGGCCGCCCGCCCGTCAACGACCGGCCGAAGGTGGCCACTAATCTGCGCCTGGATGCCGATGTGATCGAACGGCTGCGGCGTGATGGGCCGGGCTGGCAGACACGGGCCAACGATCTCTTGAGACGGTCGCTCGGCCTTTAACGTCAGTCCGCTACGGCGACGAAGCCGGCCGGGTGCGTTCGGGGGTTCGAGGCCGAGATTGTCAGGGAGCGAACACAGCCGGGGCTGCAAACTGCGCGAACTCCGACAAATTCCTCGACTACTTCACTTGCGGGCGGGCATCGGCCTCGTGCTCGAAATAGACGATCAGCCTGAGATGGCGGTGCTCGTCCACAATCAGCATCTCGTGAGCGAAGGCGCGCCGCGTGCCGTTCGGATCGAGGACGGCGCCGACTCCCCTGCTGTAGCTTTCCAGGTCCGGTTGCCCGAACCACCGGCGAAAGTCGGGTGACAGCGTCTTCAACTCGTCGATCAGGGCGAGCATCGCGGGATCATCGGGGGCGGTTGCCAGATCGCAGCGGAATTGCGCGACCAGCTTCGGGGCATCCTCGCGCCAGGCGGGCAGGCGGTTGCGCAACTCGGGATCGGCAAAGACCAGGCGCATGATGTTGCGGTCGGCCTGCTCCCTGCCGCGAAAGCCGAACAGGCTCCCGGCCGGCGCATTCCACGCGATCACGTCCCAGCGCAGGTTGAGCACATAGGCGGGGCGCGTGACGAGATCGTCCAGCAGCCGCTGGATCAGCGGACCGACCGATGGCCACTGATAGGCTTCCGGAGGCGGAGGCCGTCCATGCGCCAGCAGGAAGAGGTGGCTGCACTCGGCATCGTCCAGTTTCAGGGCCTTCGCCACTTTGAGCAGAAAGGATTCGGAGACCCGAATATCCCGCCCCTGCTCGAACCAGGTGTACCAGGTGAGCCCGACGCCCGCGAGCGCGGCCACCTCCTCGCGCCGGAGGCCGGGCGTGCGGCGATGGCCCGTCAGGGGCAGGCCGACA
>NZ_DASYHS010000010.1:0-22155 GCF_035998295.1 Arenibaculum sp.
CCTCCGCGCCCGGGGTCTGCGCGCCGAAGCGGCGGTTGAGGTCGGCGTCGACATACCGCCGCCGGGCGGCGATCGCCTCGGGGTTGGCGATCAGGGTGCGGATGTCGAGGCGCCCGCCGGGCCGCGCGGGGCGGCTGCGCAACCTCTCGACCAGATGGATGCCCGTCAGCTCGTCGCCGTGGACGCCGCCGACGACGGTGACGGAGCGGATCGCCGGCCGGGAAGCGCCGGAGAGCGGGGAGGGAGGGGTATGTTCCATGGGCACCGCGTATCACGAAGCCGCCGAAGCCGCCACTCGGCGTTCATGCAGGGTGCACCGGCGCGCGGCCTATCGCTCGTAGGTCCCGACCAGCTCCGCTTCGGCGACGACGAAGGGCCTCGCGGTCTCCCATACCTCCGCCACTCCCGCTTCTGCGGGCACCTTCAGCTCGGCCGTGTTCAGCGCGGCCAGCTTGAAATGGTAGTGGTGGGTGCCGTGGCCGGGCGGCGGGCACGGGCCGCCGTAGCGCTTCTTGCCGAAGTCGTTCGTGCCGAAGCCCAGGGGTTCGGTCGGCGTCCCGGCATCCGCGCCCTCGGGCAGCAGGGTGCGTCCGGGCAGGATGTTGTAGACCGCCCAGTGGCGGAAGGTGCGGGCCGGTGCGTCCGGGTCCTCGCAGATCAGGACGAAGCTCTTCGTCCCGGGCGGCGCCCCGTCCCATTCCAGCGGCGGCGAGATGTTGGAGCCGTTGCAGGTGTATTTGGCCGGGATCGGCTGCCCGTCTTCGAAGGCGGGGCTGGTCAGCCTGAGAGCCATGGCGCGTTCTCCCTCGATGCGTTCACGTCGCCGGGCCGGGCGGGATCTCATGGCCTCAACCGCGCGGCGCGGCTTTGATCGCGCAAGCCCTCCACGTCACCTCCGGGCGGCGATCTCCAGCGCCCGCAGCGCCAGCGTGTCGACGTCCGCGCTCATCGCGAGGCCGGCATCGCGAAGCTCCGCGACGTCGAACCAGCGGGCCTCCAGGGCGTCGTCGCCGGCGGCCGGTATCCCGGCCTCCCAGGCGCACAGCACCGCGACCAGGACGAAATGGTGGCGAAGCGCGCCGTCCTCGCCGCGGTCGAAGGCGTCGAGGGCCGTGATCACCCCGGCCGCGCGTCCGGTGACGGCCGTCTCCTCGCGCAGCTCGCGCAGGGCGGCGGCCTCGATCGTCTCCCCGACCTCGATCCGGCCCCCGGGAAATCCCCATCGGCCCGCGTCCGGCGGGTTGGCGCGCCGCACCAGCAGGACGCGACCCCGGTCGACGAGCACGGCGAGCACCGCAACCGCGGGACGGGCGGGGACCTGGACTGGAGCCCTCTCTCCGGGCGGGACGGTCACGTTCCGGGGTCCACGCTGTTGTCGTCGGGCATGGAACGGATCTCCCTGCTGAGCATGTCGGGCCGCGAACTCGACCGCCTGTTCCGGCGCAGCCCGGCCGGCTCGCCGCCCCGGGGGACCGCCGACGGCGTCTTCCTCCTGATGCCCGGCACGCCGGCCGCCCGGCCGCTCGCCAGACTGCTGCGTCTGGCGTGGCGGGGCAAGGCGTTCGACGACCGCCGGGCGGGCATGACCAACCTCGTCCTGCCCATCGGCCTGCGGGCGGTCCGCGCCCAGGTCCGCCCCGGCGTCAGCCGGCTCGACGGCGGGGCGTGCCACGTCCTCGACTACTCCCGGACCTCGCTGGTCGCCCGCCATGTCCGGGACGAGATCAGGGAGATCGCTCCCGGCATCTATCTCGGCCTCGTCCACTGGCGCGGCCTGCGGGTCGGGCGGTTCGCGCTGCGCTTCGCGCCGGGACGAGGGGCCGCCGGGGCCTGTTGAGAGGACGAACGAACGAGGAGAAGCCCGATGCGCCGCATCTCGATCCTCGCCTGCGCCCTCGCCTGTGCCCCGGCCCTGTGGGGGTGCGACGCCGTCAGGCCGCATGCCGGGATCGGCATCGGCACGACGGTCGGCAACGTCCATCTCGGCACGGGGCTCGGCATCGACCCGCTGGCCCTGCTGCGCCGCGCCGGGCCGGCGACCCCCCGGGCGCGGGTGCCGGCACCCGCGGTCCGGCGCCTGATCCCGGTCCGCGACTTCGTGGCGCCCGACGGCCGCCGTTGCCGTGACTTCTACGAGAACGTCGTGATCGACGGCCGGGCCGCCCGGTCCTGGGGAACCGCCTGTCGCCAGGCGGACGGCTCCTGGGCGATCGTCTCCGGCTGAGCTCCCGTCATCGCCTGCGCCACCGCCTCCTCCTCGGCGGCGCACAGCCGCTCCACCTCGCGGGCGAGGTCGCGCGCGGCCTCGGGCGCGCCGCGCCGCACCAGAAGGGCGAGTTCGGTGGGCGCGATGGCCGGGAAGCCGTCCTCGGGGCCGAGCACCCGGTGGCCTGCCAGCAGCGCGCGGCGTTCCAGCACGGCGACGCCGAGGCCGCCCGCGACCGCGGCCTGGATGCCGAGCAGGTTCGGGCTGGTATAGGCGATCCGCCAGGGGCGGCCTGCCGTCTCCAGCGCGTGGATCGCCCTGTCGCGGTACAGGCAGCCCTGCGGGAACGCCACCAGCGGCACGACGCCCCGGTCCGGCAGCGGATGCTCGCGGCTCGCGATCCAGTGCAGGCGCTCGGGCCAGACGCGCAGGCTGGTCCCCTGTCCGGGCTCCCGCTTGACCAGCGCCAGGTCGATCTCCCCGAGCTCCAGAAGGCCGGCCAGTTCCACGCTCAGGCCGCACCGCACCTCCAGGCGCACGTCGCCGCGCGTGCGGGCGAAGGCGCTGAGCAGGGCCGCGAGGCTGCCCACCGCGAAATCGTCGGCGACGCCCACGTGCAGGCGCGTCTCGGGCCGGCTCGCGGTCATGGCGTCGCGGGCCTCGTCGCTGAGCCGCAGCAGCCGGCGGGCGTAGCCGAGCAGCCGCTCGCCCTCGTCCGTCAGCCGTATCCGCCGGGCGCCCCGCTCGAACAGCGGCTTGCCGATGCCGTCCTCCAGCTTGCGGATCTGCTGGCTGACGGCCGACTGGGTGCGGTGGACGCGCTCGGCCCCGCGGGTGAAGCCCCCGGCATCGGCGACCGCGACGAAGCTGCGCAGGAGATCGAGGTCGAACATTCCCGCCTCTCATCAGAAAAGCCACTGCCGGGCAGTATAACATCGAATTTCCGAATGGATGCGGCCGCCGCTACGATTTTCCCGTCATCACGAGGAGGAACGCAATGCGACGCGACATCGTATGGGAATGCCTGGACCGGCCAGGGCTGGAGCATCTGGAGCTGCGCTTCGGGGCCGGGGAGATCGTGGCCGGCGGCTTGGTGCTGGTCGATCTCGGCGAAGGCGTGCAGCGCCTCGCCTACGACATGCGGTGCGGCCCGGACTGGAGCTTCCGGTCGGCCGTCCTGACGCTCGACGCCGCGGGCCGGAGCCGGCGGCTCGAGCTGCGGCGCGACGAGGCCGGGCGCTGGACCGTGGACGGCGCGCCGCGCCCCGACCTCGACGGCTGCGCCTATCCCGACGTCATGGTGACCCCGTTCACGAACACGCTGCCGATCCGCAACCTCGGCCTCGCACCGGGCGAGACGCGGCACATAAGGGTCGCCTATGTGCGGCTGCCGGAGTTCGACGCGGTGGCGGCGGCGCAGGCCTATACCCGCCTCGACCCCGCCGAGCCTCCGGCCCGGTTCCGCTACGACGGCCTGTTCCGCGACTTCACCGCCGAGCTGGCGGTCGACCGCGACGGTGTCGTGATCGACTACCCGCCGGTATGGCGGCGCCGGGCGGGGTAGGGCGGCACACCCGCCCGCCTGCCCTGTTGGGACCGGACGTATCGGCACAGGACAGCGGGAGCGGCGAAATGGCGGGCGGCAGGATCATCATCGTCACCACCTCGCACGAGGAGATGGGCGACACCGGCAAGCGGACGGGGCTGTGGCTGGAGGAGCTGTCCACCCCCTATTACGTGCTGAAGGACGCCGGCGTGGAGGTCACGCTGGCCTCGATCCGGGGCGGGCAAATCCCCTTCGACCCCGGCAGCATCCCGGCCGGGGCCGGCTCTTCCCCGGGTGAGGAGCCGGAGGCGGGGCAGGAGGTCCCGGCCTCGGTGCGCCGCTTCCTCGCCGACGAGGGCGCGATGCGGCTGGCCCGGACCTCGGCCGGCGTCCAGCAACTCGCGGGTCTCGACTTCGATGCGCTGTTCATGCCCGGCGGGCACGGCACGATGTGGGACTATCCCGGCAACGCCCCGCTGGAGGAGCTGATCCTGGCCGCGCACGAGGACGGCAGGATCGTCGCCTCGGTCTGCCACGGCCCGGCCTGCCTAGTCGACGTCCGGCTGGCTCCCGGCCGGCCGCTGGTCGCCGGCCGCCGGGTGACCGGCTTCACCAACTCCGAGGAGGAGGCGGTCGGCCTCGCGAAGGTCGTCCCGTTCCTGCTGGAAAGCCGCCTGAGGCAGCTCGGCGCCGAGTTCGAGCGCGGGCCGGACTGGCAGCCCCACGCCGTGCGCGACGGCACCCTGATCACCGGCCAGAACCCGCAGTCCTCCGAACTGGTCGCGCGCCACGTGCTGGAGGCGCTGCGCGAGCGCGCGGGTGCCTGAGCCTCAGATCGGCTCGACGACGCCGTGCTTGAACAGCAGCGATAGCTCCGGCGTGATCCCGTCGAAGAAGGGCAGGGTCGCGGCCCCCAGCGCCGGCGTCTCGATCCCGACCCGGCCGAGCGTCACCCGCGCCGTCCCGCCCGGCCCCGGCGCCGAGCGGGCGGAGCTGACGCTGCGCGGCAGCGGCTCCATCCGGGCCGCGATCGCTTCCAGGACCGGTTCCGGCAGCACGCCGCCGAGGATCACGGTCTCGGGGTCGAGGCAGTTCTCCAGGATCACGACCGCGCGGCCCAGCATCTCGGCCGCCTCGCCGATCCAGGCTTCCAGCCGCGGGTCTCCCTCCCGGTGCGCGCGCTCGATCGTCCCGGTGTCCACCGCGCCCGGTTCCGAAGCGCCCAGCCCGAGCGCGGCATGGGCGGCGTTCAGCGAGGCGTAGCGCTCCAGGCAGCCGCGGTTGCCGCAGGGGCAGAGCCGGCCGCCCGGCTCGACGACGACGTGGCCGATCTCCCCGGACTTGCCGAACCCGCCCGAATAGGGGTGCCCGCGCAAGAACAGCCCGCCGCCGACGCCGGCGCCGACATAGACGTAGACGAAGTCGGTCAGGCTCTTCGCGGCGCCGTAGAGCCGCTCACCGATCGCGGCGGCCGTCGCGTCGTTCTCGACCAGCACCGGCAGGCGCAGCCGGTCCGACAGGGCGGCGCGCAGCGGGAAGCCCTGCCACGAGCCCAGCGACGACGGGCCGAGCGCCACCAGCTCGCCCTGCTGCAGCAGCGCCGGCAGCACGACGCCCACGCCCCATACCCGCTCGCGCGGCGCCCCGTTGCGCTCCGACATCGCCGAGACCGCCGTCGCGATCCGCCCCAGCACCTCATCCGGCTCGGTCTCGCCGAGCGCGACGCGCTCGCGGTCGCGCACCGTGCCGGCCACGTCGACCAGCAGCACGATCAGGCTGCTCTGGTCGAAGGACACGCCGAAGGTGAAGCCGCCGTCCGGGTCGAGCTCCAGGTCCACCGCCGGCTGGCCGCGCGCCCCGGTGCGCCGCCGTACCGAGCGCACGAGCCCCGCCTCGGCGAACTCGCCGACGATGTTGGAGATCGTCTGGGCCGATAGCCCGGTCATGCGCGCGATCTCGGCCCGCGACAGCGGCCCATGCAGGCGCACGATCTCCATCACCACCCGGCGGTTGAACCGCCGCGCATGGTCCAGATTGGTCCCGGACAGGTTCACCGGCCCTCCCGCATTTTCCACGCCTCCCCCCGTCGAAGGCATCTTGCACAATCGCCCGCTTCAATGCTTCAATCAAATTGATGGATTTAATATGGCGGTTGGGGCCGGGGCCCGCCAGGGCGGCCGGCGCAACCATTCTCGCGACAGGGAGGGCATACGCATGGATGTTCTGGTGAGAAACGCGGCCGGCCGGGTGGGCCGGAGGAAGCGCCTGCTGGCCGCCGCCGCCGGCGGCGCGCTCGCGGCCCTCGTCGCGGTCCCGCAGGCGGGCGCGCAGACCACCGTCCGCTTCGTCGGTGAGCGCTACCCGGCGCTGGAGTTCTATGCCGAGAAGCTGCGCACGGCGATGCCGGACGTGAACGTCACGGTCGACCTGATGCCGAACGCGCAGCTGAAGGAGCTGCAGACCATCACCCTGTCCTCGGGCGCCGACACGATCGACATCTTCCTCGGCAACGACCTGACGATCGCGAACTTCGCCGCGAACGGCTGGCTCGAGCCGCTGGACCCCTACATCGAGAAGTACCGGGAGGAGTTCGACCTCGACGACTTCGCCTCGACCGCCATGGCGTCCGCCTCCTACGAGGGCAAGGTCTACGGGTTGCCGGTCCTGACCAACACGCAGCTCTTCGCCTACCGCCAGGACCTGTTCGAGGAGAAGGGGATCGAGCCGCCGACGACCTTCGAGGAGTACGAGGCGGCCGCGGCGGCGTTCCATTCCCCGGCCGTGGCCGGCACCGTGATGACGCTGAAGGGCGACGGCGTCCTCAACGAGGCGCATTACTACCTGAACGCCATCGGCGACGGCTGGTTCGACGCGGACAAGCGCCCGGTCTTCAACTCCGAGAACGGCGTGCGCGCGATCGAGACCATGAAGGCGATGACGGCCTACGCGCCGCGTGGCTACACGGCCAACGGCAACGACGAGTCGACGATCCTGTTCCAGCAGGGTGCCGCCGCCATGGGCATGCAGTGGCTGACGCGCACCGCCGCCATGGACCGCGAGGACCAGTCGCGCGTCGTCGGCAAGATGATGTGGGCCCCGCCGCCGGGCGGCGGCCAGGTCGTCGTCGCCGACAGCTTCGCGATCTCCAAGTTCTCCTCGCGCGACAAGGACCTGCTGTTCCGCCTGCTCGCGACGACGCTCTCGGCCGACAACCAGCGCGAAGGCGCCAAGCTCGCGGTGCCGACCCGCGTGTCGGTGCTCCAGGACCCCGAGCTGCAGCAGCGCTTCCGCTACTACGGCGTTCTGGTCCCCTCGCTGGAGGCCGGTGCCAACTTCCCGAAATTCCCCGAGTTCAAGGAAGTCAGCGAGGTCGTCACCCGCCGCATCATGCAGGCGGTCACCGGCGAGATGCCGGTGAAGGAGGCGCTCGACACCGCGGCCGCGGAAGCCGAGGAGTTCCTGACGCGCCGGGGCGTGTACAAGTGATCCCGGCCGGCGGGGACCCCCGGGCCCCCGCCGCCTCTCCCGCGCCCGCCCTTGCCGACGAGATCCCGATGGCCCCCGTTCCGCCCCGACCGCGAGGCAACCCGCGCGACCGCGCGCTCTGGCTGTTCGTGCTGCCGAGCGCCCTGGTGGTCGTCGCGGTCCAGCTCTATCCCGTCGCCTACGCGGTGTATCTCAGCTTCTTCGACCAGTACCTGGGCTCGCAGGACGCCGACTTCGTCGGCCTCGGCAACTACGCGGCGCTGCTCGGCCAGCAGCGCGTCTGGTCGGCGCTGCGGGTCACGCTGATCCTCACCGTCTCCTCGATCGCGGTCGAGTTCGCGCTCGGGCTGCTGCTCGCCCTCGGGCTCTACAAGCTGACGCGCGGCGCGCGCGTGTTCTCGACCCTGATCTTCGTGCCCTACCTGATCACCCCCGTCGTCGCGGCGCTGTTCCTGCGCTGGATCTTCGCGGCGCGCTGGGGCCTCGCGGACTCGCTGATCGCCGCGGCCGGCGTCTTCCCGCCGGACTGGCTGGGCTCGCCGGTCTGGGCCTTCGTGACCCTGGTCGTCGCCGACGTCTGGCAGTTCACGCCCTTCATCATGCTGATCCTCTATGCCGGCCTGCAGGGCATGGACCCCTCGCTGGTCGAGGCCGGGCGCATCGACGGCGCGTCGGGGCCCCGGCTGGTCTGGCACGTGATCCTGCCGGCGCTGCGCGCGCAGATCTTCTTCGTGCTGGCGATCCGCCTGATGGATGCCTTCCGCACCTTCGACAGCATCTACGTGCTGACCGGCGGCGGCCCCGGCACCGCGACCGAGACCATGACCATGTACACCTACACGCTCGCCTTCCGGCAGCTCGAGGTCGGCCGCGCGTCGGCGATGGGCGTGCTGACCATGCTCGTCGTCACGGGGCTGACGCTGATGATCGTCTCGCTGGTCTACCGCCGCGACCGGGGGGCGTTCTGATGCGCCCCGGCACCCTCGCGCAGCCGGTCCTGCTCGTGCTGCTGACCGCGTTCGCGGTGTTCAGCCTGACCCCGATCGTCTGGGCGGTGATGATCTCGGTCAAGGACCCGATCGACGCCTTCGCGATCCCGCCCAAGCTGATCTTCGAGCCGAACTTCCGCTACCACTACGAGATCTGGTTCGAGCGGCGCTTCCTGGAGTTCTTCGCCAACAGCGCCGCCATCGCCGCCGGCACGGTGCTGATCTCGGTGCCGATCGGCACGCTGGCGGGCTATGCGCTGTCGCGCATCCGCACGCCGGCCGGCCGCTCCTTCCTGATGGGCCTGCTGGTCGTGCGCATGTTCCCGCACGTCCTGCTGGTGATCCCGTTCTTCGTGATGGCCCGCGCGGTCGAGATGATCGACACCTACCCGGCGATGATCGCGGCGATGGTGGCGCTGAACCAGCCCTTCACGGTCTGGCTGATGCGCAGCTTCTTCCTCGAGATCCCGCGCGAGCTGGACGAGGCGGCGACGATCGACGGCTGCAACGCCTGGCAGGTGTTCGCCCGTGTCGTTCTGCCGCTGGCGCGGCCCGGGATCGTCGTGACCTCGCTGTTCAGCCTGCTGCTCGCCTACAACGAGTTCCTGTTCGCGCTCGTCCTGACCGGCACCGAGACCAAGACCCTGCCGGTCGCGATCGCCGAATACGGAGGCGAGGACCTGAACTACTGGTCGCTGTCGGCGGCGGGCGCGATCGGGATCATGCTGCCGATCCTGGCCTTCATGCTCTTCTTCCAGCGCCACCTCGTGCGCGGCCTGACCATCGGCGCGGTCAAGGGCTGACGCCTTTCCCCAACTTCCTCTCGAGATCGGACGCTACGCGATGGCCTTCCTCGAACTGTCCAACGTCGCCAAGCGCTTCGGGCGCCAGGAGATCATCCCCCCGCTCGACCTCGCGATCGAGGAGGGCGAGTTCGTCGTGCTGGTCGGCCCGTCCGGCTGCGGCAAGTCGACGATCATGCGCCTGATCGCGGGGCTGGAGCTGCCGGACGCCGGCGACATCCGCATCGACGGGCGCACCGTCACCCATGTCCTGCCCAGGGACCGGGACATCGCGATGGTGTTCCAGAACTACGCGCTCTACCCCGACAAGACCGTTTACGAGAACATGGCCTTCGGCCTGAAGATGCGGAAGACGCCGAAGCCCGAGATCGAGCGCAGGGTCGCCGTCGCCGCCGCCGTGCTCGGCCTCGGCGACTACATGGACCGGCGCCCGGCGCAGCTCTCGGGCGGCCAGCGCCAGCGGGTCGCGGTCGGCCGCGCCATGGTGCGCGAGCCCAAGGTGTTCCTGTTCGACGAGCCGCTCTCCAATCTCGACGCGCATCTGCGCGTCCACATGCGCACCGAGCTGGTGAAGCTCCACCGCCAGCTCCGCGCGACCATGGTCTACGTGACCCACGACCAGGTCGAGGCGATGACGATGGGCGACCGCATCGTCGTGCTCGACCGCGGCCGCATCCGCCAGGCAGGCGCGCCGCTGGAGCTGTTCCGACGCCCCGCCAACACCTTCGTCGCCGGCTTCATCGGCGCCCCGGCCATGAACATGCTGGCCGGCCGCCTGGCCGAGGACGGATCGCGGCTGCAGGCCGGGGCGGCGGCCCTGCCGGTCCCGCCGGCGGCGCGCGCGGCACTCGCCGGCCATGCCGGCCGCGAGGTCCTGTTCGGCATCCGCCCGCAATACGTGACCCTGGCGCAGGGCGGCGGCGGGGCGGAGGGCAGCGTCCGGGTGCGCATCGAGGCGCTGGAGCGGCTCGGCACCGAGACGGTGGTCGTCGGCGTAGCCGACGGGCGTCCCTTCCAGGCGGTGGTGCCGACCGCCGACGGCGCCGGGCCCGCGATCGAGCCGGGCTCGGAGATCCCGGTCTTCCTGCCGATGGAGAAGGGGCATTTCTTCGACCCCGGCAGCGGCGGGACGCTCGTCCACGGCGACGGGGCCGGCCCGCGCGCGCTCGAGGTGGCGGCATGAACGCGCCGGAGGGGGACGCGGTCCTGGACGGCTTCGTGCGCGAGCAGGCGGTGGTCGTGCCGCGGGTGGCGGACGCCGTGCGCGCCCAGCTCGCGCTCTGGCCGGCGGCGGATGCGGCGGTGCTGGCGCTGGTCGGCTCCGGCACCTCGCTGAACGCGCTGGTCGCGGCCAAGCCCGCCCTGGAAGCCTCGGGCCGGGTGGTCGAGGTGCTGAACCCCGGCGCCTTCATGCGGCGGGACTGGGCGGCCGTCGCCGCCGCCGCCGGCCCGGTGCTGGCCGTCGTGCTGTCCCAGACCGGCACCAGCGGGACCAGCGTCGCCGCCGTCCGCGCCGCCCGGGAGGCCGGGCTGCCCGTCGTCGCCGTCACGGCCGAGCGCGGGAGCCCGATCGCCGGCGTGGCGGAGCGGCTGCTGCACCTGCCGGTCGGGCCCGAGCCGGTCGGGCCGAAGACGAAGGGCTACACGGCCTCGCTGGTCGCGCTGTTCGCGCTCGCGGACTGGCTGGACGGCCGCGAGCGCGGCCCGCAGGCGTCGCAGCAGGCGGTATCGGCGCTCCTCGGCCATGCGGGCGCGCCGGCCGAAGCGCTGGCCGCGCGCCTCGACGGCCTTGACTTCCTGGCGGTGATCGGGGAGGGGCGCCATTTCGGCACCGCGCTGGAGGCGTCGCTGAAGGTGACCGAGATGGCCGGCCTGCCGGCCGCGGCCTTCCCGTTGGAGGAGGCGCTGCACGGCCGCCTCCACGGGCCGTCGCCGCGCAGCCTGTGCCTGTGGATCGCCGCCGACGAGGGCGAGCTGCGCATCGCCGCCCACGCCGCGGAGGTGATGGCGGCGCTCGGGGTCGAGATCCTGGTGCTGAACCTGACCGAGCGCTCGACGCCGCGCGACTGGCTGCGCCTGCCGCCGCTGCTGGCGGCCCCGCTCGACACCGTCGCCGCGATCCTGCCGTTCCAGCGCCTCGCCGAGGCCTTGGCGCGCCGCCGCGGCCTTCCCCCCCACCGGATGCGCTTCCCCGGGCTGTCCCAGCGCCTGGGCATCAAGATCGAAAGGCTGCCGTGAACAGCGTCTTCGCCATCGACGTCGGCGGCACCGCCGTCAAGACCGGCCTCGTCGCCCGCGGCGGGACGTTCCTCGCCAAGGACAGTTTCGCCTTCGACCGCGGCCTGGACTTCGAGGCGTTCGTGGACCGGCTCGCGGCGCGCGGCTCGGACCTCGCCCGGGCGGCCGGCGTCGAGCCCTGGGCGGTCGCGGTCGCGACGCCGGGCTACTCGGACCCGGCGACCGGGGAACTGCTGGACGGGGCCGGGAACGTGCCGGTGCTGCGCGGCCGCTCGCTGCGCGCGGCCCTGGCCGACCGCCTGGGCCTGCCGGCCGTGTGCGCGAACGACGGCGTCGCCGCGGCACTCGGCGAGTTGGAGTACGGCGCCGGCCGTCGGTTCCGCCGCTTCGCCCTGATGACGTTCGGCACCGGCGTCGGCGGCGCGGTCGTGATCGACGGCGTGCCGGTCACCGGCCCCCGCGGCGAGCCGCCGGAACTCGGCGCGATCGCGGTCGGCGACGTGCCGGCCGCCGGCCCGGCGCCGAGCCTGGAGCGCCGGGCGGCGTCCGCGGCCTTCCTGCGCGCCTATGGCGAGGGGGGCGGGGACGACGTCGAGGCCCTGTTCCGGCTGGTCCGCTCGGGCGACGCCCGCGCGGCGGCGGCGGTCGACGCGGTCAGCCGCCACATCGCCCAGGCGGCAGGCTCGCTGATCAACGCGCTGGGACTGGAGGCGCTCGTGATCGGAGGCGGGATCTCCGGTGCCGGCGACCTGCTGGCCGGCCGGGTGCGCGCGCATCTCCCGGACTTCACCTGGCCGATGCTGATGCGCCGCGCCGAAGTGGCGCTGGCGGAACTCGGCAACGATGCCGGCCTCCTCGGCGCGGCCGCGCTGGCGTTCGATGAGGTGGGGCGGTAGGAGATCCGAAGGGGGGTCAGAACCTCCCCATCGCCGCCTCGACGCGCTCGAGGTGGCGCCGGCGCACTTCCGCCGTGGCCCGGTCCATGTCGTAGAGCGCCAGGTAGTCCAGCCGCGCGCGGCGTGCGCAGGCGGCGAGCAGGCCGCGCTTGAGGATGCGGCGCGCAGGGTTGCGCATGTACAACTCGACCAGCCACCAGGGGGAGCCGAAGCTGGTCAGCACCGCGACGCGGCTCAGTTCGGTCAGCAGCGGCTCGATCCGGCCGCCGTCGCGGTCGTGGCGAAAGGCGGCACCCGGCGCCCAGACGCGGTCATACCAGCCTTTCAGGATCGCCGGCGCGTCGAACCACCAGTGCGGATATGTCAGCACCAGCCCCTGCGACCATTGCAGCCGCTCCAGCAGCGGCCGGACGGCGGCGGCGTCATAGCCCGGGTCGAAATACGCGGCGCGCTCGGCCGCGGTCAGGCACGGCTCGAACCCCTCCGCGTACAAGTCGGTCTCGACCACCTCGTGGCCGCGGGCGCGCAGCGCGCCGACGGCGCTGCGATGGACCGCGGCGGCGAAGCTGTCGGCAAGCGGATGGGCGAGAACGGCCTGGATGCGCACCGCTTACCTCGGAACTGTCGGGCGGAACTGTCGGGTGGCGGCACGATAGCGCCGCGCGCCGCCGCCCACAACCGGCCGAGGGCCGGCTCAGTTCCCCACGAGCGGGCAGTCGCTTTCCTCGAGCGGCCGGAACGCCTCCTCCGCCGGGATCGTGGCGCGGAGATGGTAGTAGTCCCAGGGATACTGCGATTCCGAGGGCTGCTTCACCTGCATCAGGTACATCTCGCGCATCAGCCGGCCGTCCTCGCGCACCCAGCCGTCCTTCACGAACACGTCGTTGATGCGCATGCTCTTGAGCTGCTCCATCACCGGGCCGGCCGCGTCGGTGCCCGCCGCCTCGATCGCCTTCAGGTAGGCGAGCGTGGAGGAGTAGACGCCGGCCTGCCCCATGTTCGGCATGATCCCGACCTCGTCGAAGAAGCGCTTGCCGAAGGCGCGGGTTTCCTCGTTCATGTCCCAGTAGAAGGCGGTGGTGAGGTACATGCCCTGCGTCGCTTCCAGGCCGAGCGCGTGGATGTCGGTGTCGAACAGCAGCAGGCCCGCGAGCTGCTGGCTGCCGTCCTGGGTCAGGCCGAACTCGCTCGCGGCCTTGATCGCGTTGCGGGCGTCGGTGCCGGTGGTGGCGAGCCCGATGATCTTCGCCCCGGACGCCTGGGCCTGGTTGATGTAGGAGGCGAAGTCCAGCGTGTTGAGCGGGAAGCGCACCGCCCCCAGCACCTCGCCGCCGCTGTCCTTCACGATCTGGGCGGTGTTTTCCTCCAGCCCGTGGCCGAAGGCGAAGTCGACCGTCAGGAAGTACCAGGTGTCGCCGCCCTGTTGGACCGCCTGCTCGCCGGTGCCCTTGGCGAGCGCGTAGGCGTCGTAGGCGTAGTGGATGGTGTTCGGCGTGCACTTGTCGCCGGTCAGCCGCGTCGCCGACGGGCCGTTGAAGATCGCGATGCGGTCGGCGTCGCGCACGATGTCGGTGACGGCGAGCGCCAAGCCCGAATTCGCGACGTCCTGGACGAGGTCGACGCCCTGGACGTCGAGCCATTCGCGCACGATCGTCGAGCCGACGTCGACCTTGTTCTGGTGGTCGGCCGACAGCACCTCGATCGGCTTGCCGAGCACGGTGCCGCCGAAATCGGCCACCGCCATCTCGGCCGCGGCGATCGATCCCTGGCCGCTCTGGTCCGAGAACGGGCCGGACAGGTCGGTGATGACCCCGATCCGCACGGCGTCGCCGGAGATCGCGGGCTGGTCCTGTGCGGCGGCCGGCAACGCCGGCAGGAACGAGACGGCACTGGCGAGCAGCACCGTGCGGAGCCTACGGTTCATGTCCATCCTCCCATTTTCTGTTGTTCCCGGCGAGGTCCGCCGAATCTTGTTGCCCTACCGTCCGCCGCACGGCCAGCATCCACAACGGCCCCGGACGGGGCGAATGGGTAAAATGGGGTAAGTTGGCGCAATGGATCGCCCGGTGATTCCGATCGTCGCCTCGGCCCGGGAGTTGGCCGGGGACCTGGCCCGGGAAACCGATCCGGCGGCCGGGCGGCCGCTCCTGTTCTGCCCGGCGCTCGACGGGCACGCCCCGGAAGTGGCGGAATACCTGGCCCTGCTGCCGGTCCAGGACAGCAACGGCCGCCTGCTGGCGGCGCTGGCCGGGCTGCCCGAAGGCGCGCTGGAACACGCCTGCGTCGGCGTGCTGGCCGTCGATCCCTTCCGTCCGCCCGCACGTTTCCTGTCGGCGCTGCGCCGTGCCGGGGTGCGGTCGGTCGCCAACTTCCCGACCGCCTGCCTGTTCGACGGCGAGACCGGCGAGACGCTGGAGCGGCTGGGGTTCGGCCTCGACCGCGAGGCGGCGTTCCTGGAGCGCGCCGTCGCGGCCGGCTTCACGGCCACCGGCTTCGCCACGGACGCCGCGGCGGGGCGGCGGCTGCGCGCGGCCGGGGCGGAGCGCGTCGTCCTGCATCCCGGCCCCGCCACCGGCGAGGCGGCGCGCGACGCCGGGGCGGCGGAGGCGGCATCGGCCGCGGTCGCGGCGCTGAAGGCCGAGGGCGGGGGCCGGGTCCTCGCCTATCTCCCCGCCGGCTTCGGCCCGCACCGCGCCGTTCTGGCCAGGCACGCCGACGGCATCCTGGCGATCGCCGGCTATTCCGACAGCCCGTAATACCGCATCTTGTTGTACAGGGTCTTGCGCGAGATCCCGAGGAACCGCGCCGTCTCGCTGCGCCGGAAACGGTGGCGGCGCAGCCCGTCGAGGATCCAGTCCCGCTCCCCTTCCTCGGGCGCCTTCCCGGCGGGGGCACCGTCGAGCTCCGGCAGGGCCGCCGCCTCGATCACCTCCCCCGACTGGGCCAGGGCCTGCTCGATGACCGAGCGCAGCTCGTGCAGGTTTCCCGGCCAGTCATGCGCGACGAGGCGGCGCAACGCGGCGGGGGACAGCCGGACCGGCCCGCCGGCCGGACGCAGCGCGCGGGCGAAATGCTCCACCAGCAACGGGATGTCGTCGAGGCGCTCGCGCAGCGCGGGCAGCCGGACGGTGCGCCGGCCGATGCGGCTCGCCAGGTCCGGCACGAGGCCGTCGCCCGTCTCGATCACGACGATGGCGGCGGTCGAGCGCAGCGTCTCCCGGCCGCCCCGGCGGCGGAAGCCGCCGGTCTCCAGATATGTGGCGAGGTCGGCCTGGAGGTCGGGGTCCAGGCCGTCCGCATGGTCGAGGACGAGGGTCGTGCCGCTCGCGGCCTCGATCCAGCCGATGCGCCGACGCGCGGTGCCGTCGCCCGGCTCCGCGCCGAACAGCCAGGTACCGTCCAGGCGCCGCGCGTCGACCACGACCGGCGGTCGGTCGCGGCACGGGCCGCGCGCATGCAGCAGTCCCGCGGCCAGCGACCGCCCGGTGCCGGCGGGCCCGGCGATGCGGACCGGCCCCGTCCCGGCGGCGAAGCGCACCAGCCGGCGGCGTGCCTCCACCATCTCCTCGGTCCGGCCGAGCAGGCCGAGCCGGTGCCCGTCCCGGTCGACGCCGCGCTCCAGCCGGTCGATGCGCTGCTGGAGCGTCGAGACGAGCTTGAAGGCCGCGGTCATCTCCTCGATCGAGCTTTCCGACGGCAGGCGGTCGATGGTCGAGCCGCCGATATAGCCGTCGGCCCGCGCTTCGCGGCAGGCGTCGTGCATGTCCTGGGGCGTCGTGATCGGCCCGCCCTCCATTACGCACAGCGCGCCGGGGTGGACGGTGCGGATCGCCTTGACCAGCGCGCGCGCACGGTTGCCGGCCTGGAGCACCGATTCCAGGCTCGGCACGCCGACGGCGCCGCCGGCGTTCCAGCCGACATTGAAGCAGTAGACGTCGACCGGCACCCCGGCGAGCGCCAGCGCCTCGGGCTTGCGGCGGAAATAACCGATCGTCGCCAAGCCGGCCGCGCGCGCCGCCGCCAGCATGCGCACTTCGCGCGCGAAGCCGAGGCCGGTCCGCTCTAGCGCGTCGCCCATGCGCCCGTCGACATGGGCCGCCGTCGGGAAATTAGCGACGCCGGCGAAGCCCGCGTCGCGCAGTTCGGCCATGAACGGCTCCATCTCGCCGTCGGGAAGGCCCCAGGCGGTCGCCCCGAAGAAGACCGGCACGTCGACCGCGCCGACGATCTCCGATCCCGCGAAGCGGGCGACCAGCGCGTTGGCGTCGTCGAGCGCCAGCATCGTCGCGATCGAGGACGTGCCCATCGACCGGTAGCGGCCGGCGGCCAGCGCCAGCAGGAAGTCGGCGCCGCCGCGCGCGGCGGCGCGGGCCGCCATTCCCGTGCCGATGGCCGCCCCGACCAGCAGGGCGTGGCGGCCCTGGCCGGCGCGCCGCAAGCGGTCGAGCACCTGTGCGCGATCATCGTCCATGCATGGTGAATATACCCAGAATTACCCATGGTGGCGCAACGCCCGCCTTGCCGTCCGCAGGCCTCGGCGGATTAGCATCGTGGAAAACCGGGGGGATGAGCCATGCGCGAGGCGGGCAGGGATGCCGGCGCGGTCTACGTCGTCGGCTGCCACGACACCAAGGGCATCGAACTGGACTACGTGCGCGCGCTGATCTCGGCCGCGGGGCTGCGCACGGTCGCGGTCGACGTCGGGACGCGGCCGCCGGCTGGGGGAGCGTCGATCGACGTCCCGGCCGGCGAGGTGGCCGCCTGCCATCCCGGCGGCGAGGCTGCGGTGCTCGGGCTCGACGACCGCGGGCTCGCCGTGTCGCGCATGGCCGAGGCCTTCGCCCGCTTCGTTGAGGGACGCGGCGACGTCCTGGCGATGATCGGGCTCGGCGGGTCGGGCGGGACCGCGATCGTGGCGCCCGGCATGCGCGCCCTGCCGGTCGGCGTGCCGAAGCTGCTGGTCTCCACCGTCGCCTCGGGCAACGTCGCCCCCTATGTCGGGGAGACGGACATCTGCATGATGTATTCCGTCACCGACGTGGCGGGGCTCAACCGGATCTCGCGCCGCGTGCTCGGCAACGCGGCCCACGCGGTCGCGGGCATGGCGGCGCGCGAGATCCCGGCGGCGAAGGCCAAGCCGGCGGTCGGCCTCACGATGTTCGGGGTGACGACCGCCTGCGTTACCCGCGTCGGCGCGATGCTGGAAGCCGATTTCGACTGCCTGGTCTTCCACGCCACCGGCTCGGGCGGCCGGGCCATGGAGAAGCTCGCGGATTCGAGGCTGCTGGTCGGCATCCTCGACGTGACGACGACCGAGGTCTGCGACCTGATGATGGGCGGGATCTTCAGCGCCGGCGAGCAGCGGCTCGATGCCGTCGCGCGGACGGGCATACCCTATGTCGGGTCGTGCGGCGCGCTCGACATGGTCAATTTCGGCCCGCTCGACACGGTGCCGGAGCGCTACCGCGACCGGAACCTCTACGTCCACAACCCGCAGGTCACGCTGATGCGCACCACGCCGGAAGAGAACCGGGCGATGGGCGAATGGATCGCGCGCAAGCTGAACGCCTGCGCCGGGCCGGTGCGCTTCCTGCTGCCCGAGGGCGGCGTGTCGGCCCTCGACGCGCCGGGCCAGCCCTTCCACGATCCCGAGGCCGACGCGGCGCTGTTCGAGGCGCTGGAGCGCGGCTTCGTCTCCTCGCCCGGCCGCCGCCTCGTCCGCCTGCCCCACCACGTCAACGACCCCGCCTTCGCCGAGGCGCTCGTCCGGAACTTCCGCGAGATCGCGTCATAGGAGCCCAGGAATGCCCCGCTTTTCCCGTCAGCACATCCTCGATCGCTTCCGCGACATGGTCGCGCGCGGCCAGCCGATCATCGGCGGCGGCGCCGGCACCGGCCTGTCCGCGAAATGCGAGGAGGCCGGCGGCATCGACCTGATCGTCCTGTATAATTCCGGCCGCTACCGCATGGCGGGCCGGGGCTCGCTGGCCGGCGTGCTCGCCTATGGCAACGCCAACGAGATCGTCGTCGAGATGGCGCGCGAGGTGCTGCCCGTCGTGCGCGGCACGCCCGTGCTGGCCGGCGTCAACGGCACCGACCCGTTCCTGCTGCTGGAGCCGTTCCTGCGGCATCTCGGCGAGCTGGGGTTCTCGGGCGTGCAGAACTTCCCGACCGTCGGCCTGATCGACGGCACCTTCCGGGCCAACCTGGAGGAGACCGGGATGAGCTACGGCCTGGAGGTCGACATGATCGCGAAGGCGCACGAACTCGACCTGCTGACGACGCCCTACGCCTTCAATCCCGATGAGGCGGCGGCGATGGCGCGGGCGGGGGCGGACATCGTCGTCTGCCACATGGGCCTGACCACGGGCGGGGCGATCGGCGCCGGGACGGCGCTGTCCCTGCGCGACTGCGTGCCGCGCATCGACGCGATGGCCGAGGCGGCGCTGCGCGTGCGCAAGGACGTGATCGTGCTGTGCCACGGCGGGCCGATCGCGATGCCGGACGACGCGGAATACGTCCTGCGCGAATGCGCGGTCTGCCACGGGTTCTACGGCGCGTCGAGCATGGAGCGGCTTCCGACGGAGGTCGCCTTGACCGAGCAGACGCGCCGCTTCAAGGCGATCGGCAACAAGAACTGAAGGGAGGTCACCGATGCCCCGGGTCTATGTCAGCGCGGTCATCGACGCGCCGGTCGAGCGCGTGTGGGAGAAGGCGCGCGACTTCAACGGCCACCATGCCTGGCACCCGATCATCGCCGACAGCGGGATCGAGGGCGGGCTGCGCAGCGACACCGTCGGCTGCGTGCGCAATTTCGGCCTGAAGGGCGGCGGCCGGCTGCGCGAGCAGCTCGTCTCCTTCAGCGACCGCGACCGCTCCTACACCTACACGATCCTGGAATCGCCCCTGCCGCTCACGGACTACGTCGCGACGTTCCGGCTGCACCGCGTGACCGAGGGGAACCGCACCTTCGGAGAGTGGTGGGCCGATTTCGAGTGCCGGCCGGAAGACCTGGCGGACCTGCGCCAGCGGGTCGGCCGGAACACCTTCGCCGCCGGCTTCGAGGCGCTGGCCGGGATCGTGTAGCGCTCAGTCCTCCGGTCCGCCGTCGGCTCCGGTTTCGGCGGCCCTGTCGCCGACCGTGATGCCGGCGAAGTCGAGCTGGGTCGCCACCAGGGCGGTCTGGCGGTCGGTCGGCTCGGTGTCGGCCATCAGGAACGGACCGAAATCGGCCTCGTCGGTCCGCGCGATCAGCACCACGCCGGCCGGGAGCACGACGACCTGCCACAGCGCGGCCTCGGGCTCGCGGCTGGCGGTGACGGGGTCGATGCCGCTCGCCCCCAGCGCCGCCATGCGCACGAAGGTGACCAGCCCGGCCGCGTCGCGCATCGCCAGCCGGTAGGCGGGATGATCGTCCGGTCGCACCGGTCCCATCGCCGGCGGCAGCCGCAGCGTGGCGACGATCCTCGGCCCGAACACGGTGTCGAGCAGATGGCCCTCGACCAGCACCGCCGGCGCGCCGAAATCGCGCATCAGCGTGCGGCAATGGGCCAGCATCGGCCGCCACAGCGGCGGGGGATTGCGGACCAGGACGGGATTGGGGTGCGGCATCGATGCGAAATGGGCCTCGCGTCGCGTGAAGTCGAGCGCCGCCTCAGTCCGGCTCGACCGCGTACTGCTCGTCCGTGACGTGCTCGAGCCAGACCACGTGCACGCCGTCCAGGTGCTCGTGCATCGCCAGATGGACCATCGCGCTGTCCGGGGCGGCGCCGTGCCAGTGCTTCTCCTCCGGGGGTATCCAGACGGTGTCTCCCGGACGGATCTCGCGGACCGGGCCGCCCCAGGTCTGGACCCTGCCGATCCCAGAGAGCACGTGGAGCGTCTGGCCGAGCGGATGGGTGTGCCAAGCCGTCCGCGCCCCCGGGTCGAAGCTGACCTTGGCGACCCGGATGCGCGGCGGGCCGGCCGGCTCGAGGATCGGCTCCTGCCAGGCGGTTCCGCTGAACCACGCGGCGGGCGCGCGTTTCGGATCGGCTGATGGCGGATGGATCTCCATGGCGTCCGTCTCCTTTGCTTCGGGCGTGGCTGGGCTTGGGACGTGGCTGGGCTTCGGGCGTGGATGCGACCACTGTACGCGTTCCGGCGGGACATGCACGCGAAAGCCGCCCGGTTTCCGGAACGCCGCCCGCCGATCCCTGTTGGCCGCGGGTACGGAATGCGAACGCGAGGAGGAACTGATGGCGATGGGAAACCGGACGGGAAACCGATGGCTCTCCATGCGCGGCCTGGCCGCGTTCGCCGGCGGCGCCGTGGCGGCCGTGATCGCCAGCCGGATGCTGCCTCCGCTCGTGGCCCAGGCGGCGGGGACGGCGCGCGCCGCCGCCGGGCGCGACCCGTTCTCGGTGCTGGAACGCGACCACCGGGTAATCCTGTCGCTGCTGACGCGGATGGAGCGCAGCCCCGACAATGCCACCGGCGGGCGCATGCAGCTTCTGCTGCGCCTGAAGCGCCGGCTCGCCGCGCACGCGCTCGCCGAGGAGGACGTGGTCTATCCCCTGCTGCACGACGTCGCCCACGCGCCCGAGGACGCGCGCCACCTCTACGCCGAACATGCCGAGATGAAGATGCATCTCTTCGCGCTGGAGCAGATGCGCAAGGACGACTCCCGCTGGGCCGTGCGGGCGAGCGAACTGCGGCTGCTGATCGCCGGCCACGTGCGCCAGGAGGAGGAGGTCGACTTCCCGAAGCTGCGCCGGCGCATGGACGAACGGACCACACGCGCCGCCGCCGGCGGCGTGCAGCGCGAGAAGGCATTCATCGTCTGACCTCCCGGCGGGAGGCGCGGCGGCCCGGCCGCCCTGGCGGAGGTTGGCTGCGCCGCTGTTATGTTCCTGGCGGAGCTATCCGGTACGTTCCGTGACATTCCAGCCCGGCGCCGCCAGGATCGCGCGTTCCACGAAGTCGATCACGGCCTCGGCATGCGCGTGGGGGGGCGTGCCGCGGCGGCGGTGCTTCCAGCGCTTGACGTACCAGTCCTGGAGCATCGGCTTCACCAGCGCCGCCGTCATCGTCGCGTCCAGCGGCCGGAACTCGCCCGCCGCGACGCCGGCCTCCAGCGCGCCGGTCAGCAGCGCCTCGGTGCGCAGCTCCGCGGCGATCGCCTGGTCGCGGGCCTCCTTGTTGAAGGCCTTCACCTCCATGAAAGCGAAGGCGAACCAGGGCTGCATCGCCTCGGTCAGCAGGACGTGGCGGCGGATCAGGCCGCGCAGCCGCTCCCGTCCGCCCGTCTCCTCTCCTGGCGCCACCGGCGCCAGGACCCGCCCGACCGCATCGTCGACCGCGTCCAGGATCATGCGCAGCAGCGCGTCCTTGTCGGCGATGTAGGTGTAGAGCGCGCCCATGCTGAGGCCGCTGGCCTCGGCGAGGTCACGCATGCTCATGGAATGGAAGCCCTTGCGGTTGCCGAGCTCGAGGGCGGCGCCCAGCACGCGTTCCAGGTTGGGGACGGCGACGCGCGGCTTCTTGATCCGGATGCGGTCGGCCCTCGCCTCGTAGAGGCGCCGGCACACCGCTTCCATCGTCACCTCGTGCCGGGACGCGAAGTCCGCGGCCCGTTCCGTGTCCGGCAGGATCTGGCTGCGTTCATCCATGGCGCTCACGAAAACACTTGCTCTTTCGAAACGCCATGAAAAGATAACGAACGCTCGCTCGTTTTTTGGAGGATGCGATGGATCGCGAACCGCCGCAGGGAATCCTGGCCGGGAAGGTGGCGCTGGTGACGGGGGCGACCTCCGGCCTCGGCCGGCATTTCGCCCGGGTGCTGGCGCGCGCCGGGGCGCGGGTGGTCGCAACCGGCCGCCGGGCCGACGCGCTCGCCAGCCTCGGCGAGGAGGTGGCGCGGGACGGCGGGCGGTGCCACGGCGTCTCCATGGAGGTGACGGACCCGGCCTCGGTGCAGGCCGGCTTCGATGAGGCGGCGGCGCTCGCCGGG
>NZ_DASYHS010000071.1:0-9026 GCF_035998295.1 Arenibaculum sp.
GACGTGTTCGGCTGGCGCTCCGTCTTCCTGCTGGCGGCGGCGATGGGGGTGGTGGCGCTGGCCGCGCAGTTCGCGACGCTTCCACGCATGGCGCCGAGCGGGTCGACCAGCCTGCGCACCCTGGTCGAGGTCCTGGGGCGCCCGGGGATCGGGATCGGCATGATCGCGGTAGGCCTGGTCTTCACCGGCCATTTCGCCTTCTTCACCTATATCCGCCCGTTCCTGGAGACCGTGACCGGGGTCGGGGTGAGCGGTATTTCCGGCATCCTGCTGGGCTTCGGCATCGCGAACTTCCTGGGCACGTTCCTGGGCGGGACGCTGGTCGCCTGGAACATGCGGATGGCGCTGATGCTGACGCCGCTCGTGATGGGCGTGCTCGGCCTGGGCCTCGCCGGGATGGGCGGCGTGCCGATCGCGGACGCGGCGATGATCGCGGTCTGGGGGGCGGCCTTCGGCGCGGTGCCGGTGGCGTGGTCGACCTGGCTCACCCGCACGGTCCCGGACGAGGCCGAGAGTGCGGGCGGCCTGCTGGTGGCCGCGATCCAGCTTGCGATCGCCACCGGGGCCGGCGTCGGGGGCGCGATCTTCGACGTGGGCGGTGCGACCGGCGTCTTCGCCGTGAGCGGCTTCGTCCTCCTCGCGGCGACGCTGGTGATCCCGGTCGGCGTCCGGACGCGGCCGGTCCCCGCCGCGGTCTGAAGCGGGTCCTAGCGTCAGGGTTGAAGAACCGCGATACTCCGCCGGATGGGGCGTGGCCGACCCACGCCCCATCCGGCGGGTTGCGGAATGGAAGACGTATCGTTCTGGGGAGTGATCGCGGGGGCCGGCGGCGTGCTCGGAGTTGGCGCGCTGGTTGCAGCATATTTCAGCGAGACCGTGCGCGAGCTGCTGCCGACGCCGCGGCGGCTCGTACGTCGGTTCCGGCGGCGCGATCTGCCTCCGGCGCCGGGGCTGCATTTCACGGTGCTGGTTGCCGACCTGAAGCGGGACGGCGATGGCCGGCAGACCGACCATGTCGCCGGCGCGCTGGACCTCTACAGAGGCATCGACGTCATCCGCATTGGCCCCGGGCCCGAATGGGATTTCGGCAGCCGCGCGGCACTCGAACTCCAGGCGCGCCGACTGCTGGAAGAGAAGAACGGCGACGTGCTGATCTTCGGCGAAGTGGCGAAGGCCGACGAAAGGCTGCGGTTACGGATCCTCGGACGCCATTCGGGCGCGAAGAGCGGGAACGGCTCCTACCGCCTGGAAACGGCTGAACTGCCCCGGGACTTCGATACCGATTTCGCCGCCGCACTGGTCGCGGCAATGGCCGGAGAGATCGCCACGGTGATGGGACGGCGGGGCACCTATCTGGCCGATATCCTGCGTCCCACGGTCGAGAAGCTGTCCCGCCTGTGCGAACACATGCCGACCGGTTTGGACACCGACCAGCGCGGCAACCTATGGCATTCGCTCGGCCTTGCGGCCGGAGTTCTCGGTGAACAATCCGGTGACGACGAGAGGCTCCGACAGGCGATCCATGCCTTTCGCGCCACCTTTGAAGAACATACCCGTGAGCGTGTGCCGCTTGCCTGGGCCATGACCCAGAACAACCTGGGCAACGCGCTCGCGTGCCTGGGCGAGCGGGAGAGCGGGACGGTGCGGCTGGAGGAGGCGGTTGCCGCGTTCCGTGCTGCGCTGGATGAACGTACCCGCGAGCGTGTACCGCTTGACTGGGCCGCGACCCAGAACAACCTGGGCACCGCGCTCCGGTGCCTGGGCGAGCGGGAGAGCGGAACGGCGCGCCTGGAGGAGGCGGTTGCCGCGTTCCGTGCTGCGCTGGATGAACGTACCCGCGAGCGTGTGCCGCTTGACTGGGCCATGACCCAGAACAATTTGGGCAACGCGCTCCTGCGCCTGGGCGAGGGGGAGGGCGGGACGGCGCGCCTGGAGGAGGCGGTTGCCGCATTCCGTGCTGCGCTGGATGAACGTACCCGCGAGCGTGTGCCGCTTGATTGGGCTGCGACCCAGAACAACCTGGGCGACGCGCTCCGGTGCCTGGGCGAGCGGGAGGGCGGGACGGCGCGCCTGGAAGAGGCGGTTGCCGCGTTCCGGAAGGCGCTCGATGTCTTCGCAGCAGCCGATGCCAGCCACTACGCATCCATCGCCTCGTACAACCTCCGGCGTACCCAAGCCACGCTCGACGAGCGGCACGGTGCCTCCTCGTCTCCTACGTCTTCCTAGGAACAGTGTAGCCGACCAGCCTCCCCGAACCCGCGGCGAGTTCGCGCCAGGACGGGACGTCGAACTCGATGCCGGCCAGCGTCGCGGTCGGGAACCCCTGCCGCAGGCCGGCCAGGGCCTCGCCGTCGCCCGACGACGCGAGGTCGCGGGCGAGGTCGTGGAGGTCGGGGTTGTGGCCGACCAGCAGCACGGAGCCGACCTCGTCCGGGATGCGGCGCAGGCGGTCGAGCAGGGCGGGGGCGCCGGCCAGGTAGAGGCCGCGTTCGCGCTCGACCGGCCAGCCGGCGCCGGCGGCCGACAGTGCCAGCGCCAGCGTGTCCTCGGCGCGTCGGGCGGTCGAGCACAGGACGAGGCCGGGGGCGAGGCCGCGGCCGGCCATGTGCCGCCCGACCCATGCCGCCGCCTCGCGGCCCCGGTCGGCCAGCGGCCGGTCGTGGTCGGGCAGGTCCGGGTCGTCGCGGGACGACTTGGCGTGGCGCAGGAGATGCAGGGTCTTCACGATCGGGCTCCGCCGGGCCAAGGAAAATTTGCAAAGGTCGCGGGACTGCCGCACAAATCGTAACCTGAAACGGCCAGGATCATCATCCCCCTTCGGAACGCATGTCGAGGCTACCGTGACCAGCATTCCCGAGATCGACGCCCCCGTCGTCGACCCGCGCTCTGCCGACCGTTTCATCAACCGCGAATTGTCGTGGCTGAGCTTCAACCAACGGGTACTGGAAGAGAGCTACAACACCGCGCATCCGCTGCTGGAGCGGCTGCGCTTCCTGTCGATCTCGGCCAGCAACCTCGACGAGTTCTACATGGTCCGCGTGGCCGGGCTGAAGGCCCAGGTGGCGGCCGGCATCACGGCGCCGTCCGCCGACAACCTGACCCCGGCCCAGCAGCTCCAGGCGGTGAACCAGCGCGTCATCGAGCTGATGCGGGACCAGCAGCTCTGCTGGCGGGAGCTGCGGGGCGAGATGCGCGAGGCCGGCATCGCCGTCGTCGACCCGTCGGAGCTGACCGACGGCGAGATCGCGTGGCTCGAAACCCGGTTCATGGACGACATCTTCCCGATCCTGACGCCCGTCGCGGTCGATCCGGCCCATCCTTTCCCCTTCATTCCCAATCTCGGCTTCAGCCTCGCCCTCCAGCTCACGAATCCCGACCGCAATCAGATCCTCGATGCGCTGTTGCCTCTACCGGGCCAGCTGGACCGCTTCGTCCGCCTGCCCGGATCGGACGTGCGCTTCGTGCTGCTGGAACAGGTCGTGCTGTTGTTCCTGGACAGGATATTCCCTCCGCCGTTCAAGCTCACCGGGCACGGGGTGTTCCGGATCCTGCGCGACAGCGAGGTCGAGATCGACGAAGAGGCCGAGGACCTGGTGCGCACCTTCGAGACCGCGCTCAAGCGGCGCCGGCGGGGCAGCGTGATCCGGCTGGCGGTGAATGCGGGGATGGCACCGGACCTGCGCGACTTCCTGCGCCACCAGCTCCACGTCTCGAACGAGGACGTGTTCGTGCTGGAGGGCCTGCTCGGCCTGTCCGACACCCGGCACCTGATCATCGACGAGCGGCCCGACCTGGTCTTCCCGCCCTACAACGCGCGCTTTCCCGAGCGCATCCGCGACTTCGGCGGCGACTGCTTCGCCGCGATCCGGCACAAGGACATCGTCGTCCACCACCCCTACGAGAGCTTCGACGTCGTCGTCCAGTTCCTGCGCCAGGCCGCCAACGACCCCGCGGTCGTCGCGATCAAGCAGACCCTCTACCGCACCTCGAAGAACTCGCCCATCGTCGCGGCGCTGATCGAGGCGGCGGAGGCCGGCAAGTCCGTGACCGCGATGGTCGAGCTGAAGGCCCGGTTCGACGAGGAGGCCAACATCCAGTGGGCCCGGGACCTCGAGCGCGCCGGCGCCCAGGTGACCTACGGCTTCGTCGACCTGAAGACCCATGCGAAGGTCTCGCTCGTCGTCCGGCGCGAGGCGAAGGGGCTGCGCTCCTACGTCCATTTCGGCACCGGCAACTACCATCCGATCACGGCCAAGGTCTACACCGACCTGTCCTTCTTCACCTGCGACCCGGCGCTGTGCCACGACGCCGCGCTGATGTTCAACTTCATGACCGGCTACGCGACGCCGAAGGCGCTGGAGAAGCTGGCGATCGCGCCGCTGCTGCTGCGCCAGCGCCTGGACGAGCTGATCGACGCCGAGATCGCCCATGCCCGCGCCGGCCGGCCGGCGTCGATCTGGGTGAAGCTGAACTCTCTGGTCGATTCCGGGGTGATCGACAAGCTGTACGAGGCGTCGCGGGCGGGCGTGCAGATCGACATGATCATCCGCGGCATCTGCTGCCTCAGGCCCGGGATCGCGGGGCTGTCCGAGAACATCCGCGTGCGCAGCATCGTCGGGCGCTTCCTCGAGCACGGCCGGGTCGTGTGCTTCGGCAACGGCCATGCGCTGCCGTCGCGCAACGCGAAGGTGTTCATCTCCTCGGCCGACTGGATGCCCCGCAACCTCGACCGCCGGATCGAGACGCTGGTCCCGGTGGAGAACCCCACCGTCCACCAGCAGATCCTGGACCAGATCATGGTCGCCAACCTGAAGGACGAGGCCAGCAGCTGGACCCTGGCGCCGGATGGGCGCTATCGCCGCGTGCCGGCCGCCCGCCCCCCGTTCAGCGCGCACGAGTACTTCATGACGAACCCGAGCCTGTCCGGACGCGGCAGCGCGCTGAGCGCGAACCGCCAGCCACCCCGCCTCGTCCTGTCCAACAACAACTGAACGCGGCCGGCCCATGCCAGTCTCCTTCGAACGACCGTCAGCCGACTCCCGCCGCCGCGCCGAGCGGGTGGGCGTCATCGACATCGGTTCGAATTCCCTGCGCCTCGTGGTCTATGACGGCCTGACCAGGGCGCCGATCCCGCTGTTCAACGAGAAGGTGATGTGCGGCCTCGGCCGCACGGTCGAGAAGACCGGCCGGCTCGACCCCGACGGCGTCGTCCTCGCGCTCAACAATCTCGACCGGTTCTGCACGATCTTGTGCGGGATGCAGGTCGGGCGGGTCGACGTGGTTGCGACCGCCGCCGTCCGCGACGCCGCCGACGGGACCGCCTTCGTCGAGGAGGTGGGGCGCCGCACCGGCCTGCGCGTGCGCGTCGTGCCGGGGTCGGAGGAGGCGCGGCTGTCGGCGATGGGCGTCCTGTCGGGCATGCCCGCGGCCGACGGGCTGATGGGCGACCTCGGCGGCGGCAGCCTGGAGATGGTCGGCATGGACGCCGGCTCGGTCGGCCCGGAGACGCCGGTCACGCTGCCGCTCGGGCCGCTGCGGCTGATCGAGGCCTCGGGCGGGAAATGCGACCGGGCCGCGAAGATGGTCGACCAGCAACTCGACGCCGTCGACTGGCTGCCGGCCTATCAAGGGCGCACGCTCTATCCCGTCGGCGGGAGCTGGCGGGCGCTCGCCAAGCTCCACATGGAGCAGGTGAAGCACCCGCTGCACATCATCCACCACTACGCCGCCGACACGGTGCAGCTCCGCGATTTCCTGGCCCTCCTCTCGCGCCAGAGCCGGTCGTCGCTGGAGAAGATGTCGGGCATATCGCGTCGGCGCGCCGATACGCTGCCCTTTGCCGCCCTGGTGATGGAGCGCCTGCTGCGAAGGCTCGAGCCGGCGCAGGTCGTGTTCTCGGCCTACGGGCTGCGCGAAGGGCTGCTGTTCGACCTGCTGAACGCACAGGAGCGGCGCGCCGACCCGCTGCTGGAGGCCTGCGCCGCCGTCGCCCACCGCCTGGGGCGGTTCGGCACGGCGGACGTGCTGGCCGGCTGGACCGCGTCCCTGTTTCCGGGCGAGGACGCGGCCGAGGCGCGCCTGAGGACGGCCGCCTGCCTGCTGAGCGACCTCGGCTGGGCGGAACATCCCGACTACCGGGCCGAGCACGCCTTCCTGCGCGTGCTGCGCATGCCGTTCTCCGGCGCCGACCATTCGGAGCGCGCGTGGCTGGCGCTCGCCTGCTATGTGCGCTACGCCGGCCGCGCCGACGACGCGCCGACGGCGGCGGCGCGCTTGCTGCTGGACGAGGCCCAGGCGGGCCGGGCCACCGTGTTGGGCCAGGCCCTGCGGCTGGCCCAGACGCTGACCGGCGGCGTCGCCGGGCTGCTGCAGCGGACCTCGCTGGGCCTCGGCGACGACGCGGTGACCCTGATGCTGCCGGAGGACAGCCGCGTCCTGGTCGGCGACGTCGTGCAGCGCCGCCTCGACGCCCTGGCCAAGACGGTCAAGCGCACCGGCACGATCGCCTACCGGCCGAAGCCCCGGGCGGCGTGAGCTGGGCCCGGGACCCGGGTGGCTTTAGTCAGCGTCCGGCGGAACCGGCACCATCAGGACCCGCTTGCCGCGGATGGCCAGCGCCAGGCGGCCGTGCTTGAGGGCCAGGGCGTCCTCGCCGAACAGCTCGCGCCGCCATCCCCGGAGTGCGGGCACGGGCGCCTCGTCGTCGGCCGCGATCGCCTCGAGGTCGCCGGCATTCGCGACCAGCTTCGTCGCGACCTGCTGGTCCTCGCACTTCATCTTGAGCAGAACGCGCAGCAGCTCGATGATCGGGGCGAGGCCGGGCGGGGGCTCGACCCTCGGCTCGACCGCCGGCCCATCCTCGGGCGGCAGGTCGCGGCCGCGCTGGACGGCGGCGAGCAGTTCCTGCCCCCAGCGGCCCTCGGCGACGCTGCGGCCCAGGCCCCGGGTGCGGGCGAGGTCGTCGACCGTGGCGGGTGCGTGGGAGGCGATCTCGAGCAGGGCTTCGTCGCGCAGGACGCGCGAGCGGGGCACGTCCTTGCGCTGGGCCTCGCGCTCGCGCCATGCCGCGAGCTCGCGCAGGATCGCGAGGAAGCGGGGCTTGTCCGAGCGGACCTTGAGCCGGCGCCAGGCCTGCTCCGGCTCGACCTGGTAGGTGGCGGGATCGGTGAGGACGCCGATCTCCTCGTCCAGCCAATGCGCCCGGCCGGTCTTGACCAAGCGCTTGCGGAGCTTCTCGTAGGCCGGGCGCAGATGGGTCACGTCGGACAGCGCGTAGGCGAGCTGGCGCTCGGTCAGCGGGCGGTTGGACCAGTCGGTGAAGCGGCTGGACTTGTCGACCCGGGCGCCGGCCAGCTTCGCGATCAGCGTCTCGTAGCCGACGCTCTCGCCGAAGCCGCAGACCATCGCCGCCACCTGCGTGTCGAACAGCGGCGTCGGGATGCGGCCGGTGAGATGATGGAAGATCTCGACGTCCTGGCGCGCCGCGTGGAAGACCTTGAGCACGCCGGGGGCGTCGAGCAGGTCGAACAGCGGCGCCAGGTCGATGCCCTCGGCCAGCGGGTCGACCGCCGCGGCTTCGTCCTCTCCCGCGATCTGGACGAGACAGAGCTTCGGCCAGAAGGTCTTCTCGCGCATGAACTCGGTGTCGATCGTGATGTAGTCGGAGCCCTTCATGCGGCCGCAGAAGGCGCCCAGCTCTTCGGTCGTTGTGATCAGCGTCATGGCCGCAAGTGATACAACAGCCGCCGCCGCCTCGTCACCGGATTTGCCGCCCCCTCGGTTCGGATCTTCCCTTGCGCGCCAACCCGCGCTATCCGTGCCCCGGAGCGCGATCCGGCCTCCCCGCGTCGCCCCGCGTTCCCCGGCAATAGGAAGGGCCCGTGTCGCAGCACTCCACAGGAAGCATCAAGCCCATCCTCGTGGTCAGGCACGCGAACGGCGAAAGCCTGCTGGTCGCCAGGCTCAGCAACGCCGGGGCCAACAGCCAGTCGAATCGCTTCGCGCTGCGGACGCTGGAGCTGAGGCCGCCCTGGCCCCAGCCCGACAACGGCTATTTCGGCTATGCCGACGTCGCGCGGGCGCTGGTCGCCAATGGCTGGCGGGGATGCGCCGTCGAGGTGCTGCCGACCGTCGACGCGGAGGAGGCGCGGGCCCGGCGGCTCGCCGCGCGCAAGCTCCACGCGCCCCTCATCGCGGCCACGATCGAACGGGCGAAACGCGACGTCTGAGCTACGGACGCGCCTTGACAAACCGGGTCAATCCATGTGCTCTGGCGCGCCCGACCGCCGTTCACGCCAGAACCTGCTCAACGGGCCCAAGGAGGGCGGCGATCCTCCACGCGGCCCCGATACCGAGGTGCGCCACGTCATGCATCCCTACCGGACCCACTCCTGCGGCGCATTGCGCCTCGCCGATGCCGGTTCGACCGTCCGCCTGTCCGGCTGGATCCATCGCAAGCGCGACCACGGCCACCTGCTGTTCGTGGACCTGCGCGACCATTACGGCCTGACCCAGGTCGTGATCGACAGCTCGAACCCGACCTTCGAGGCGCTGGACCGCCTGCGGGTCGAGAGCGTCGTGACCGTGACCGGCGTGGTCGTCGGCCGCTCGCCCGAGACCGTCAACGACAAGCTGCCGACCGGCGAGATCGAGGTCCAGGCCCGGCAGGTCGAAGTCCAGAGCGCCGCCGAGCAGGTGCCGCTGCAGGTCAACAGCGACCAGGACGCCGGCGAGGACATCCGCCTGCGCTACCGGTTCCTCGACCTGCGGCGCGAGAAGATGCAGCAGAACATCGTGCTGCGCTCGCGCGTGATCGCCTCGATCCGGCGGCGCATGATCGAGCAGGACTTCACCGAGTTCCAGACCCCGATCCTGACCGCGTCGTCGCCGGAGGGGGCCCGCGACTTCCTGGTGCCGAGCCGCATCCATCCCGGCAAGTTCTACGCGCTGCCGCAGGCGCCGCAGCAGTTCAAGCAGCTCCTCATGGTGGCGGGCTTCGACCGCTACTTCCAGATCGCGCCGTGCTT
>NZ_DASYHS010000095.1:0-10535 GCF_035998295.1 Arenibaculum sp.
GCAGCTTCTGCTCCGCATGGATCGGCAGCCCCTTGATCAGGATGAGCTTGCCGGAATAGTCGCGGGAGGTCAGCACGTCGGTGCTCAGGCCCTTGTTCCGGATCGTCGCGAGCTTCACGTACTCTTTCGTCTTCTCCACCATCATCGACTGCAGGATGAGGCGGGACTCGACGCTGGTATCCGGGCCCATGAGCTGGTCCGACACTCTGTCCACCGTACGCTGCCCCCGCTTGTCGCTGCCGGTGTCGATGCTGGTGCGGACGAAATCGTTGAACTCCTTGTTCGTCAGAATGTAGTCGTAGATTTCCTTCATCGTTCCCGGATTGTTGGCCGAGATGACGATCCTGTCGTTCACGTACATGGATTCGACTTCGGCATCCGGTTTCGTCAGGATCATCTCGCCGATGTGCCAGAGGAAGGTCGAGAGGTTTCGCAGGAACTTCGCTTCTTCCTCGCCGTCGAAGCTGCGCGGCTGCCGGACGACCACCGGGCCCAGGGACTGGCCGCCGTAATTGATGCCGTTGCCGACCTTGTCTTCGACCTGTCCGCCGAAATACTCGATGCCGTCCATCATCTGGATGGCCCGGCCGCGCCCGGGACTGCAATGCGGGCAGTGCTGCGGCGGCTGCAGGCGCCCGGGCTGCGCCTTCGCCTGGGCTGCGGGAGGCTGGGCGAAGCGCGTCGGCGGGGGCGCGTGGCTGCGCGCCGGCGCGGCGGAAGGCGCTGTCCTCTGCTGGACCGCGGGCGGCTGGGCGAAGCGGGTCGGCGGCGGAGCGTGGACCCGCTGCGGCCCCGCGGCGCCGGCCGGCCTCGCCTGGACGGCGTGCGGGGGAGCGTTCGCCCGGGGCTGGGCGGGGCCCGGATGGTTCCGGCCGTAGCGCGTCGGCGGTGGCGGCTTGGGCATTCTCATCTCCGAGGATGCGGCGACGAGACGAGGATGCCGCCCGTCTCCTCCATCTTCGTAGAGTGTTTGTTAACCGAAGCTTACCCCTAATGGAGGCAATGCTGGGCATCGGCCATTCGGGGGAACGTCATGAGCGACCACGGGCTCGATCTCGTCCTGGTCAATCCGGGCGGACGCGAGCGCATCTACCAGGACCTCGGCAACGAGCTGACCGCGGTCGAGCCGCCGCTGTGGTGCCGGCTGATCGGCGGCTACGCGCGCGACCGCGGCTTCTCTCTCCGCATCATCGACAGCGAGGCCGAGAACTGGGGCCCGGCAAGCGTGGCTGCGCGCATCCGCGAGCTGTCGCCCCGCCTCGTCGCCATGGTCGTGTTCGGCCACCAGCCCTCCGCCTCGACCCAGCAGATGGTCGCGGCCGGCGAGGCGTGCCGCGCGCTGAAGGAGGAATGCCCCGACATCCCGGTCGTGATCGTCGGCGGCCACGTCTCGGCCCTGCCCGAGCGCACGCTGGAGGAGGAGGCCGTCGACTTCGCCTGCAAGGGCGAGGGGCCGGTCACCGTCGTCCAGCTCCTGGAATCGCTCGCCGGCGCCCGCCCCCTCGCCGAGGTCGAGGGGCTGGTCTGGCGCGACGAGGACGGCAAGCCGCGCATCAACCGCCCGGCGGCGCTGATCCAGGACCTGCAGAAGGACCTGCACGGCGACGTCTGGGACCTGCTGCCCATGGACCGCTACCGCGCCCATAACTGGCAGTGCTTCGGCGACCTCGCCTCGCGCAAGCCCTACGCGTCGATCTACACCTCGCTGGGCTGCCCGTACAAATGCACCTTCTGCTGCATCAACGCGCCCTTCGACGTCAACCGCTACCGCATGCGCTCGCCCGAAGGCGTCGTCGCCGAGATCGACCTGCTGTACAAGACCTACGGCGTCAGGACCTACAAGATCATCGACGAGATGTTCGTCCTGAACGAGCGCCATGTCGGGGCCATCTGCGACCTGCTGATCGAGCGGGACTACGACCTCAACATCTGGGCCTACGCCCGGGTCGACACGGTGAAGCCGCACATGCTGGACCGGCTGCGCCGCGCCGGCTTCCGCTGGCTGGCGCTCGGGATCGAGTCCGGCAGCCGCCACGTGCGCGACGGCGCGCAGAAGTCGCTGAAGGGCGACGACATCGTCTCGATCGTGCGCGAGATCCAGAAGGCCGGCATCAGCGTGATCGGCAACTACATCTTCGGCCTGCCCGACGACGACCACGCCAGCATGCGCGAGACCCTCGACCTCGCGAAGGAGCTGAACTGCGAGTTCGCGAACTTCTACTCGGCCATGGCCTATCCGGGCTCGGCCCTGTACGCGACCGCGCTCGCCCGCGGCTGGCCGCTGCCCGAGAGCTGGTCCGGCTACTCCCAGCACAGCTGGGACTGCACGCCGCTGCCGACCGAGGCGCTGCCCGCGGCCGAGGTGCTGAAGTTCCGCGACGACGCCTTCCACGAGTATTTCGCGAACTCCCGCTATCTCGACATGGTGACCCAGCGCTTCGGCTGGGACACGCGCCGCCACATCGAGGAGATGGCGCGCACCCGCCTGAAGCGCCGCCTCGTCGAAGAGATGGTCGCCGCGCAATGACGGCGCCCTCGCTGTCCGGCGTCGACGTCGCGGTGCTGGCCGGCGGGCTCGGCACCCGCATCCGCGAAGTGCTGGGCGACGTGCCCAAGGTGCTGGCCCCGGTCGGCGGCCGGCCCTTCCTCGACCATCTCCTGGACTGGCTGCGCGGGCAGGGCGCGCGGCGCGTCGTCCTGTGCCTCGGCCATCTGGCCGAGCGGGTCGAGGCGCATCTGGCCCACAGCCCGCCCGACGGGATCGAGGTCGTGACCGTGGTCGAGCCGCGGCCGCTCGGCACCGCCGGCGCCCTGCGCTTCGCCCGCCCGCATCTGCGCTCCGACCCCGTGCTGGCGATGAACGGCGACACCTTCCTGGAGGCCGACCTGCCTTCCTTCCTCGCCGGCCACCTGGCGGCGCGCGCCGACGTCTCCCTGCTGTGCGTCGAGGTGCCCTCGGTCGCGCGCTACGGCAGCGTCGAGCTGGACGCCCGGGGCCGCGTCGCCCGCTTCGTCGAGAAGGACCCCGCGGCCGAGCGGCCGGGCCTGGTCAGCGGCGGCGTCTACCTGCTCTCGGCCGCCGCCCTCGACCGGCTGGCGGCCGGCGCCGGGCCGTCGCTGGAGCGCGACTTCCTGGAGGCGCAGCCCCCCGGGACGATCCGCGCCCAGGCCGTGCGCGGCCGCTTCGTCGACATCGGCACGCCGCCCAGCCTGCGCGCGGCCGAGCACATCGTCCCCGGGGCGTCGGCCCCGACCCGCGCCGGGAGCCCGTCATGATCATCACCCGCACGCCCTTCCGCATCTCGCTCTTCGGCGGCGGCACCGACTATCCGAAATGGTACCAGGACCACGGCGGCGCCGTGCTCGGCATGGCGATCGACAAGTACTGCTACATCAGCCTGCGCCGCCTGCCGCCCTTCTTCGCCCACCGCCACCGCATCGTCTATTCCCGGATCGAGAACGTCCGCGAGCTGTCGGAGATCGAGCATCCCGCCGTGCGCGCCGTGCTCCAGGAGGACGGCGTCGAGGACGGGCTGGAGATCCACCACGACGGCGACCTGCCGGCGCGCTCGGGCATGGGATCCAGCTCCTCCTTCACGGTCGGCCTGCTGCACGCGCTGTCGGCGCTGCGCGGCCGCATGGCGACCAAGCGCCACCTCGCCGAGGAGGCGATCCGGATCGAGCAGCACGTGATCGGCGAGAACGTCGGCTCCCAGGACCAGATCTGGGCGGCCTTCGGCGGGCTGAACCGCATCGATTTCCGCCAGGACGGCGCCTTCACCGTGTCGCCGCTGATCGTGCCGCGCACGCGCGAGACCGAGCTGCTCGGCCACATGATGCTGTTCTTCACCGGCCTGTCGCGCCACGCCTCCGAGATCGCGCGCAGCCAGATCGAGAACATGGGCCGCCGCGCGGCGCAGCTGCGCGCGATGCGCGCCATGGTCGACGAGGCGCAGTCGATCCTGGCCAACCCCGGCGCCGACATCCGCCTGCTCGGCCACATGCTGAACGACGCCTGGATGCTGAAGCGGGAGCTGGCCTCCAACGTCACCACCGGCGCGATCGACGAGATGTACCAGGCCGGCTGCGAGGCGGGCGCGATCGGCGGCAAGGTCCTGGGGGCGGGCGGCGGCGGCTTCGTGCTGTTCTTCGTCGAGCCCGCCAACCAGGCTGCCGTGCGCGAGCGGCTGAAGTCCCTGATCGAGGTCACCTTCGACATCGACACCTCCGGCTCCAGCGTCGTCCTTTACAACCCCAACGGCTTCTGAGCGTGGCGCCCAGGGGCGAGCTGAAGGGCGGCCGCGTCTTGTGCCGTCACAGGCGTCTGGCTCCGCGCGCGACCGCCTCGTCCCGCTCGGCATTGCCTGCCCGAACCGAAGGTGCCCCGCACTTTGGTGCCGCCGGCTGTCAGGGCAGATGACATGACCGCCATTGCTCTCGTTGCCCAGAGGCGACATGGCTACTAGACGCCCCAATCAGTTGCCGCCGCGTGCTGCACTCGCATCAGCGCAGATCGATCAGGCAACTTATCTGGGCAGTGCCGAGCACAAGCAGCGTAGATGGTGGGGAGGATTGCCGATGGCGTATGTCGGGCCTGACGGCCAAGCCAGCCGGCCGAAGAGGCAGATTACTACGATCTGCCCGCTCATCGCTGAAGCCGAACGCGAGGCGGCTACGGAGTGGGTGCGGCAGGCGCTACGGCTCAGACAGTACCGTTTCTCCGAAGGCGACAAGGACTTTCCTAAACATATCTGGTACAAGGATGATAGTGGCCAATTTTGGTTTGGTTTTTGTGTGAACAGCATTCAGGGGCAGTACAAAGGTTGGCCCATCGAGGAGGAAGAAAAAATTGCGTTTTTCGGTTGAATGGCAGGATGAGGCGGTCAATGTAGCACCCGAAGAGCAAGCCACAGTCGCAGATCTGCGTCTGTGGGTTGGTCAAGGTAATGTCTGCCTGCATCTGCGGAATGAACAGCCTGCCGATCACCTGACAATTTCGCTCTATTCTTTAGCGTCCGGCTTGGCTCATGAGTGGTGGACTCTGTTTGGTGGTCGTGACCAAGAACTTCGCCTTGTTAAACATCGAAGTGGCTACGCAGTTCCTGATATTCGTATGTCTTATGATGGTGCTGTATTTGAAATTTTGGCGCATCAGCGTGTATATACCAACCCAGACGTGCGTTTCTGGAGCGGGCCACCGGACGTCATGACCAGGGTTGAGGCCGAAGATAAGCTCAGTGACTTCATAGAAACCGTTCTCACTCGCCTGAATGCACGCAAAGTCACAGAGACGAGCGCCGCCCTGCGCTGGGCTCGCGTTCAGGCATCCAGGCAGGATGCAGATGAGGCTACATTCTGTGAAGCCGCTGGCGCACTTGGACTCGATCCTTACCAAGTTGATGACGCGGCTGCGGATATGATCGGGCGGGCCGCCGGTGTTTTCGAAGGCGAACCACTCACAGAGTTTTTGGCTGGCGCCCGTAAAGCTGATCGTGAAAAGCTGCTGAGTTGGGTGGAGTCCGTGGAAAAGCGGCCACGCTACAAGTCACGCCTTAAGGACCTGGGGCCGATTTCCGCACAGGCAGCCGATATGGCCCCAAACCGTATCGGCGAGATGAGTTGGGCGCTAGGCTACCGTCGTGCCCGCGCCGTGCGAAAAATCCTGGGGCTTGGTGAGAGTCACCGCTTTCGTGGCATGAAATCCCTCCTTGAATTTCTTGGTGCGAGCAAGAATTTTGAAGTGGCTCCAGCCGTAGATGGCATTCGTCTACTCAGAAGTGATCACGAGGACGGCCCACATATTCATCTACGCCGCCACGGAGTGTCCAGTGAAGCTCGATCTTCCGAGATTTTCACTTTAGCTCGAGGAATTGGAGACATTGTTTGTTTTCCTGAGCCGCAGAAGGCGCCCGTCAACGATTTGCATTCAGCCCACCGCCAAGCAACGGGGCGGGCATTCGCTGCAGAGTTACTTGCGCCGGTAAGCGAGGTTTTGGCAATGATAGACGATGGTCGAGATGTGGTTTCAGCTGCTGATGAGTTCTGTGTCTCGACAGCGGTTATTAAGCGCCAAATCGAAAACGCGGAACGGATAAGAGCAGCGTGTACGGCAGACTAATTAGGTTGGCTCATTCAACTCGCGCTTGTCGCGCAGCAGTTTTCTGGATAATGGAAGTAGTTCGATTGTCAGGCTGCCGATTTTAGACGCAAGCAGGGCGATCATGGGCTGCTCGGCTAGATGGCTCGATAGGAGAAGCGCCGCACGGTACGGTGTCGAGATTTGCGCCTATTCGGGTATGTCATCCCATGCCGAGATTAGTATTGCGACATGCATGGCGGAAGGCGACGCTGGCTGTTTCTTCGGGCAAGTGTCGGCTGCTGTCCGCTGTGGATGGCCTATCTCGACTCACTGGGCGCTACCTTCGGCAAAGCCGGTTCCAAGCCGCTGACGCGCTGGCGGCACCCCGGCGGACTGCCCTTCACCATCTCTTCCTTGAGCCCCAGTGGCTTGAGCCCCAGTGGCTTGAGCCCCAGTGGGCGGTGTTCGAATACCCGTGCGACCGACATTGGCGCTGCCTGTCAGAACGCCGTTGAACCGCGCCGTTCCCGCCACCACTATGGCGGGGACCGAGGGCAGGGGAGGGGGAGATCCCATGAAAATCGACGGCGTTCCCTATCGCACGATCTGGCCGGCGGCCGACGGCCGGACGGTCGAGATCATCGACCAGCGGCACCTGCCGCACGCCTTCGTCGTGGCGCGCCTCGAGACCGTGGACGAGGCCGCGCGCGCGATCCGCGAGATGTGGGTGCGCGGCGCGCCGCTGATCGGCGCCACCGCCGCCTACGGCCTGGCGCTGGCGCTGCGCGCCGACCCCGCCGACGCGAGCCTCGCATCGGCCTACGAGCGCCTGTTCGCGACCCGGCCGACGGCCGTCAACCTGCGCTGGGCGCTCGACCGCATGCGCGCCGTGCTGGCCCCGCTGCCGCCGGCGTCGCGCGCCGGGCGCGCCTGGGCCGAGGCGGCCGCCATCGCCGACGAGGACGTCGCGATCTGCCGCGCGATCGGCGGGAACGGCGCCGCGCTGATCCGCGACGTCGCCGCGCGCAGGGGCCCGGGCGCGGTCGTCAACGTGCTGACCCATTGCAACGCCGGCTGGCTCGCGACCGTGGACTGGGGCACGGCGCTGGCCCCGATCTACGTCGCCCACGAGGAGGGGATCGCGGTCCATGTCTGGGTCGACGAGACGCGCCCGCGCAACCAGGGCGCCAGCATCACGGCGTGGGAGCTGGGCCGCCACGGCGTGCCGCACACCGTCGTCGTCGACAATGTCGGCGGCCACCTGATGCAGCACGGCCGCGTCGACCTGTGCATCGTCGGCACCGACCGCACGACCGCGACCGGCGACGTCTGCAACAAGATCGGCACCTACCTGAAGGCGCTGGCGGCCCACGACAACGGCGTGCCGTTCTACGTCGCCCTGCCGTCGCCCACCATCGACTGGACGGTCGAGGACGGCGTGCGCGAGATCCCGATCGAGGAGCGCGACCCGGCCGAGGTGACGGCCCTGACCGGCCGCACAGCCGACGGGCGGATCGAGACCGTGACCCTGACGCCGGACGGCAGCCCGGCCGCGAACTGGGCCTTCGACGTGACGCCGGCCCGCCTCGTGACCGGCCTCGTGACCGAGCGCGGCGTCTGCCCGGCGAGCCGCGAGGGCCTGCGCTCGCTGTTCCCCGAAGCCTCGGCCCAGGCCGCCCAATGACCAGCGGAGACCGCGACCCCATGACTTCCCCCGGCACCACCCCCGGAACGGCCCCCGGAACGCCTCCCGTCCTGGGCATCATCGGCGGCAGCGGCGTCTACGACGTCGACGGCCTGGAGAACAAGCGCTGGGAGCGGGTCGCCTCGCCCTTCGGCATGCCCTCGGACGAGCTGCTGTTCGGCGAGCTGGACGGCCAGAAGCTGGTGTTCCTGCCGCGCCACGGCCGCGGCCACCGGGTGCCGCCGTCGGAGCTGAACTTCCGCGCCAACATCGACGCGCTCAAGCGCGCCGGCGTCACCGAGATCGTCTCGGTCTCCGCCGTCGGCTCGCTGCGCGAGGAGCTGCCGCCCGGCACCTTCGTCGTCGTCGACCAGTTCGTCGACCGCACCTTCGCGCGGGTGAAGTCCTTCTTCACGACCGGCCTGGTCGCGCATGTGGCGCTCGGCCATCCCGTGTGCGGGCGGCTCGGCGACGCGGTCGAGGCGTCGCTGCGCGAGCTGGACGTCCCGCACCGGCGCGGCGGCACCTATCTGGTGATGGAGGGGCCGCAGTTCTCGACCCAGGCCGAATCGAACCTGTACCGGAGCTGGGGCTGCGACGTGATCGGCATGACCAACATGCCCGAGGCCAAGCTCGCCCGCGAGGCGGAGATGTGCTACGCGACCGTCGCCATGGTCACGGACTACGACTGCTGGCATCCCGACCACGAGCACGTCACCGTCGACGCCGTGATCAAGGTGCTGCTCGGCAACGCCGACCGCGCGCGCTCCCTGGTCCGCTCGCTGGCACCCCGGCTGCGCCACCGCGAGGGTGCCTGCCCCCATGGCTGCCACACCGCCCTCGACCACGCCATCATCACCGCGCCCGGCATGCGCGACCCCGAGGTGGTGGCGAAGCTCGACGCCGTCGCCGGGCGCGTGCTCGGCGGCGGGTGACGGCGGGGGGGTGACGGCGGTGGGTAATGTTGCTCCTTTTGTGGTAGGATCTCCCCCGTTCGGTATCGGAGACCTGCCGCGATGTTGGAGACGACCACGCCGGAGGCGGTGATCGAGGACGCGGTCCTCGCCATCGCGGAGAACTTCAGGCGCCTCGCGGCCGAGGCGTCCAGCGTCGCGCGCGCCGCGGACCTGCTGGTCGGCGCGCTGCGCGGCGGCGGCAAGGTGATGTTCTGCGGCAACGGCGGCTCGGCCGCCGACGCGCAGCACCTCGCGGCCGAGCTGATGGGCCGCTTCCTGCGCGACCGGGCGCCGCTGGCCGCGGTGGCGCTGACGGTCGACACCTCCGCCCTGACCGCGATCGGCAACGACTATTCCTTCGACGAGGTGTTCGCCCGCCAGATCCGCGGCCTCGGCCGGCCGGGCGACGCGCTGGTCGCGATCTCGACCAGCGGCAACAGCGCCAACGTGCTCGAGGCGCTGGCGGTCGCGCGCGCGGCCGGCATCGCGACGGTCGGGCTGACCGGGGCGTCGGGCGGGCGGATGGCGGAGCTGTGCGACCTGTGCATCCGGGTGCCCGCGGCGCGCACCGACCGCATCCAGGAGATGCACATCGCGGTCGGCCACCTGATCTGCGGCCTGGTCGAGGACGCCCTTTGCTGAAGCCGCCCCTATGCTGAAACCGGCGGTCTTCTTCGACCGCGACGGCGTCCTGAACCACGACACCGGCTACCTGCACCGCTGGGACGCCTTCCGCTGGATCGACGGTGCCCGCGACGCGGTCCGGCTGTGCAACGACCGCGGCTTCCTGGTCTTCGTGGTCACGAACCAGGCCGGGGTCGGGCGGGGCTACTACCGCGAGGACGACGTGCGCGCGCTGCACGCCCGCATGGCCGAGGACCTCGCCGCCCATGGCGCGCGCATCGACGACTTCGAATACTGCCCCCACCACCCCGAGGCGGCGCTGGACGCGTACCGCCGGGTCTGCGCCTGCCGCAAGCCGGCGGCGGGGATGATCGAAGCGCTGGCCGCGCGCTGGCCGGTCGACCGCGCGCGCAGCCTGATGGTCGGCGACCGCGAGACCGACGCCGCCGCCGCCGGCGCCGCCGGCATCCCCGGCCACCTGTTCCCGGGCGGCGACCTGCGGTCCTTCCTGGAGCCGCTGCTGGCGCGGGGGTGAGGCCGCGCCGGCCCCGGGCACGCGGAAGGCCCGCCCCGCATGGCGGGACGGGCCTCCTTCATCGCCGTTCCTGTCTCGGCTTACTCGGCCGCGGGCAGGGCGTAGGCGTCGCCCACGGTCTCGTACTCGGTCATCTGCTCGGTGTCGATCTGGCTCACATACTCCTGGAGCGCCGCCGCCTGCGCGTCGGTGAGCTGGACGATCAGGCCGTCCTGGGCGCGTTCGAAATGCTCGACCGGGATCGCGACGCGGTCGCCGCCGCCCCAGTTGAACCAGCCCGTGCCGAACGACACGACGAGGTGCGGGTCGCCGTTGTGCCGGACCAGGCCCTCGACCTCGCCGACCTCCTCACCGCCGACGCTGTAGACGTTCATGTCTTCCAGGTCCTGGGTGCGCAGCTCGCCGACGCCCTCGCGCAGCTGCCCGCGCTCCGGCGGCAGCGTCAGGGCGGCGGCACCCGCCTGCTCGCCCTCGGCGACGGTGCCCGGCAGCACGGTCTCGCCGGCGCCGACGGTCTCCTCGGTGGCACCCGGCAGCACGGGCTCCTCGGTCAGCGTCGTCTGGCCATAGGCCGTGCCGGCCATCAGCATCAGCGCCGCGGCACTGCTCAGAAGGGTGTTTCGTGCGATGGTCTGCATGGTCTGTTCTCTCCGAAAT